>NZ_JAXIOO010000044.1:0-28083 GCF_049311065.1 Arthrobacter sp. 7Tela_A1
GCGATATATCTGGTCATCGCGGGGCCCTGCCTTGGTCATGGGTGTTGGCAGGTAGTGGCATGGTAACGATCCTGTTTGCTGCCTGGTGGCGGGGGGGGCGGGCGCCCCCCCCCCCCCCCCCCGGCACGGCTCTATTCGACCGTCATGGATCCCAGGTCAGGAGCCTTTTCGACGAACTTGTACTTGAGCATCAGTTCACCCATGTCGTTGAGCTGTTCAGTGCGGAGTTCGGCCTCGTACTGCTCCATCTTGAGGTTTGCGGCAACTTCCGGAGGCATGGTCATGAAGTCAGGCAGGGTCGCCTTGACGTCGTCGATGTTCTCCTCGGCCTGGACCAGGAGTTCCTGCATCGCGTCCTTGAACTTGTCCACGGTCTCCGGGTTTTCAGACGCATACTTGCCGGAAGTGAAGGACACCATGGTGGGCATTCCGGGAACAGCTTCCTGGTTGGAGTAGCCGACCAGGACATTGTCCGGGTTGGAGAGTGCCTTGCTCAGGAACGGCTCGGGAAGCCAGACGGCATCCGTGTTGCCCAGCTCGAGCTGCGCTTCCATGTCCGGGAAGGGCATTTCGGAGAAGTTGATGGCGCTGGGATCGGCACCGGCCAGTGAGGCGGCTTCCATGATGGTCAGGTCGCCCTGGGTGTTGATGGCGTTGACCGTGGCGGTCTTGCCCTCCAGATCGGCAAAGGAGGTGATGCCGGAGTCTGCCCGGGCCACCACGCCATTGATGTCTTCCCCCTCCGCGTAGGAGTTGGAGTAACCCGTGACGATCTTCATGTCCAGGCCCTTGTCCTTGGCCACCATCACAGTCAGCGGGTTGCCTACGGCGAAGTTCATGCTTCCGGTGGAGACGGCCGGCAGCATGGCCGCACCTCCCTGGCCCGTCTCCAGCGTGACGTCCAGCCCGTGCTTCTCGAAGATGCCTTCCTCGATGCCGTAGTGCATGGCAGCCGACGGGGCGATCGCCAGGACACCGACTACTACCTTCTCGAGTTCGCCGCTTCCGGCGGACTCGGAAGCAGCAGGTGATCCGGACTCGCTGCCGGACAGGCTGCCGCCGCCGCAGCCTGCCAGTGCCAGCGTCGCAACGGCACCGAGCGCGAAGACCTTCGCGGACCGGCGGGTAATGAAGTGCCTCATAGCTTTCCTCTTCCTTGAGGGAGAAACGGATACTGCGGTGATGGTGCTTGGTACAGCTTTTCCTTCCCGGCCCGCGGAGGGAGCCGGAAGCTTGGGATGCTTGGGAATCAGGCGTAGAAACGGGCCAGGAATTCGGCGACGACGGCGGGACGCTCTTCGCCCTCGATCTCGATCGTGTTCGACGTCTTGATCTGCACGCCGCCCTTGACCTCGGTGACGTCTGCGATCACCGAGTGCAGCCGGACCTTGGAGCCCACCTTCACCGGGTTGGTGAACCGGACCCGGTCCAGGCCGTAATTGACCTTGGTCTTCACACCGTCCACGTCAAAGAGTGCACTCCACAGGGGGATGATCAGGGACAGGGTCAGGAACCCGTGGGCGATCGGCGCACCGAAGGGGCCGTCCTTGGCCTTCTCCGGATCGGTATGGATCCACTGGTGGTCATCCGTGGCGTCGGCAAAGGTGTTGATCTGGTCCTGGGTGATCTCGACGTAATCGGTGTAGCCCAGGTCCTTGCCGGCCAGTGCGGGCAGTTCTTCGAGGGTGACAACGGTAGCGCTCATATCGGGTTTCCTGTTTCTTGGTCGAAGCTAGTTGGAAGCGGTCTGCGGCTGGAGGTCTTCGGGCAGGGGCGGGAACTTCTCCCCCACACCCTGCTGCTGCCCGGCGAACGGGAACGCCGAGGCAAGATCCGCATAGGACCAGCCCCCGTCCCGGTACTGCGTGGCCACAGCCTCGGGATGGGACCACAACTGCAAACGATCCCCGCCCACACCAATCGCCTGACCGGTAATCCCCGCAGCTTCCTCCGACGCCAGGAACGCCACCAAACCGGCCACATCCTCCGCCGTACCAAAACCCAGGTCCTTGCGGAAGAAATCAGGCATCGCCTCACCGCGCTCATCCGCCTCCACCGCGGCCGCGAAATACGGGACCGTCTTCGTCATCGCCGTCGCCGCCACCGGAATCACCGCATTAGCGGTCACGCCGGCCTTCTTCATCTCCATCGCCCAGGTCCGCACCATGCCCACGATCCCGGCCTTCGCCGCAGCGTAGTTGGTCTGCCCGAAGTTTCCGCGCTGCCCGGTCGGGGAACCAATCGTGATGATCCGGCCCGCCACATGGTGTTCCTTGAAGTAGGCGTAGGCCTCCCGCACACAGGTGAACGTCCCGCGCAGATGCACGTTGATCACCAGGTCAAAATCCTCGTCCGTCATCTTCAGCAGGCTCTTATCGCGCAGCACCCCGGCATTGGTCACCAGGATGTCCAGGCCGCCGAAGTTCTCCACCGCCGCAGCCACCAGTGCCTGCGCCGTCTCGGTGGATCCCACCGGGGCAACAACCGCCACGGCACGCCCGCCGTCGGCCGTGATCACCGCTACCGCCTCATCAGCAACGGAGGCATCGACGTCGTTCACCACCACGGCCGCACCCTGCCGGGCCAGCTCCCGGGCGTAAGCGAGGCCCAGCCCCCGCCCGCTGCCGGTAACAATCGCGACTTTGCCGTCCAGGGACATCCCAGCTCCTCAGTATTGTGTCCTACCTCACACCATAACAACGGAGATCGTTGAGAATGTCAACAGTTGTGTTTGGGCGTACTCTGGACCCATGACTCAGACCGTCCGACGGGACAATGCTGCCGCAGCTGCCGATGCCGAGACCGGGATTGAGCGGCTGTATTCCTCCGAGCTGGCGAATGAAACCGAGTTCCTGGCTGCCCGGGCCCGTTCTGTGGGTTCGCGGCGCGCCAACGAGGAGCTGGCTGCACTGGACCTCAAAGTGCGTTCGTATTCGGTGCTTTCCCTGGCCTGCAGCGGGCTGAAACCCTCACAGCGCGAACTGGCCGAGTTCCTCTTCCTGGACCCGAGCCAGATCGTGGCCCTGGTAGACGAGCTGGAGAAGCGCGGCGCCGTGAAACGCAAGGCCGACCCTCGTGACCGCCGGTCCAACATCATCACACCGACTGCCGCAGGCAAGCGCCTCTACGCGGAGGCAGCCGCCATTGTCCAGCATGCAGGAGACAGTGCCCTCGGGGCCCTCTCCGCCGCAGAAAGGGACCAGCTCCGTTCCCTGCTTCGCCGGGTGGCCTTCGCTGACCAGCAGCGCTGAGCCCTGCGCCGCTCACCCGGCTGGAGGCGCTCCCCGCAGTGACTCGTTCATGACTTCGGCGAGGGAACGGAACCGCTGATTTCCGGCAAGGTCTTCCAGGAGAACAGGTGCCCCGTCCGGGCCGCCCAGCGGAATCCGCCAGTTCGGGTATTCAGTTGACGTCCCCGGCTGGTTCTGGATGCGGGATTCCCCCACGGCATCCACAAGACCGACGCCGATGAGTGCTGACGGCGTCTCGGCGAGAAAGCGGTGCAGGGCTTCGACAGTCTCCTGTTCGCCCGCTGACTCGGAGAGCAATCCGTGTTCCCTGACCAGGTCCAGGATTGCCGACGTCGCTTCCCTGTCCAGGGCGCGTTCTTCCTCCAGCGGACGGTTCAGCAGCCCCAGGGAGTCCCTCAGCCTGACATGCTCGCCTGCAAGGTAGCCTGCGGCAGGCGGAAGGTCATGGGTACCGATCGTGGCAAGCGCCCCCGGACGATAGTCCTCAGGTTGGCGCGGTCCGTCAGCGGTGTGCTCAAACCAGAGGATCGACGTTCCGAGGACACCCCGTTCGGCAAGGTAGTCCTGGACCCAGGGCTCGAAGACCCCAAGGTCCTCACCGATCACGACGGCCCCCGCGCGCTGCGCTTCGAGGGCCAGGATTCCGACGAGCGCCTCGTGGTCGTAGTACACGTACGCGCCGTGGCCGGGTGCCTCGCCGCGCGGGATCCACCAGAGCCGGAACAGGCCGAGGATATGGTCCACCCGGACTCCACCGGCATGACGCAGGACCGTGCGAAGCATGTCCCGGTATGCCCCGTAACCGCTTTCAGCCAGCCGGTCCGGGTCCCAGGGCGGCTGGCTCCAATCCTGCCCCACCTGGTTGAACATGTCCGGCGGTGCCCCCACCGAAACTTCGGGAACCAGTACATCCCGCAGGGTCCAGGCGTCCGCGCCGCCGGGATGGACGCCGACCGCCAGATCGTGCACAATTCCTATCCCCATCCCGGCTCGCCGGGCCGCACGCTGGGCGTTTTCCAGCTGCTCGTCACAGATCCACTGGAGCCACTGGTAGAACCGTATGTCCGCGGAAAGTTCAACCGCCTTCGCCCGGGCATAGTCGCTGTGCAACCCTGCTTCCCATTCCGGCGCCCCCGCCGAGGACTGCGCGGCGAGGGCACACCACAGGGCAAAACTCTCCAGTCCTGCGCCTTCGCCGCGGACGAAAGCCTGGAACTGCTGCTCGCGGGAGGGGCTGCGCGGCACCTGGTACACCTCGCGCAGGCTCTGGAGTTTGGCCGCATAGGACGTATCCCGGTCAAGCAGCCTGGCATCATGGTTCAGCGCCTGCTGGCCGGCGGCCCGGGCTTCGATTCCGGCACGGGTCGCGGACGGAAGATAGCTGTATTCCGGGACGGCCTCCACCCTGATGTAGAGCGGGTTGAAGAAACGCCGCGTCGCGGGAAGATAGGGCGAGTCCTCGACATGAGGCACCGGTTCCGCCGCATGGAGCGGATTGATCAGGATAAATCCGGCACCCGAAACACCCGAGATGGCGGAAAGGTCAGCAAGGTCGGCCAAGTCGCCGACCGCCCAGGAACGTTCGGAGCGGACGGAATACAGCTGGGCCATGATGCCCCAGTTCCGTTCCTGTCCCCCGCGTCCGGGACCGGGCAGCCGGTCCGGCGTAACCACCAGCACGGAGTCGGCCTGGACTCCGCCTGTGTCAACGTGCAGCCGGTGCCAGCCCAGCGGAAGCTCCGCCGGCAGTGCCAGCTGTGTGCGCTGGATTTCGGTTCCGTCGACGACGGCGGATTCCTCCGGTTCGCCGGGCGAGGGCAGCTGCGCCGTGCCCCCGTCCTCGAGGTCGATCCATGCCCGCACAGTGGTTCCCGGTGCCACGTGGACAGCCACGGATACGGGGTGTCCCGCCCGCACCACCACTGTCGGAGGCAGTACCCTCCGCCAAGGACCGGCCAGGGCCTCCCGCAGCGATTCCTCAGCCTGCGCCGGCGTATCCGCCGGAGCTCCCCGTGCCGCGAGGATTGTCCTCAGGGTTGTGTCCGAAACATCTTGCCGGCCGCCGTTCCAGCCGGTGAACGTCGTGGCCACCCGCTTGGCTTCCGCGAGCTGTTCCAGGACAGCGCGGCCGGCGGATGCCCCACCGGTATCTTCACTTACGGCGTTCATGTGGTCTCCACAGTCATGCCTGCCAATCTAGGCGTTTGCCGCTGATCCCGACAGACCAGCGGACGGTCAGCGGGATCTGCCCGGGGATGGTGGAAATCAGGGGCGCTTTTCCACCAGCCGCCAGACGTCCTGGTATTCGGAATGGTCGGCATAGGGAGCAGCCAAAGCAGCCAAAGCCAGCGTGGTCCACTCCAGTTCGTCTGCGTAGGCACGGCTGCCGTCCTCCGTCTCCTGCAGCATCCTGGACAGGGCATTGCGGCGTGCACCGCCAATGATGTCGATCAGCATCAGCTTCGCTTCGCATTCCCGCAGGAGCCGTTCCTCATACCAGCGGTCCGAGAGTGAAATCTCGGAACCGCCCAGCAGCTTGCGGGACTCCGCGGCGTCTTCGTGAAAGCGCGTTAGCAGGAAATCCACGATGTCCATGGCCCAGACTTTACCCTCCGGACAACCCTGCGTCAGGGGGGCGATACCGCTTTGGGAATATTTGGGGGCAGTTGATCGGTTGACATAACTAGGCCCCCTTAGGAACTGTCCAGGAGTAAAAAGCTTGCCCTCAGCCATCCCGTCCCCATCTACCTCCAATACCTCTGCCCGCCGCATCCGCAATATCAGTTCGATCCACCGCGGAGACCACGTTGAAGTCCGCAGCGGCGGCCACGTCTACTATCGGGGAGAAGTGCGGGATACGGCCCCTGGGCTGGCTACGCTGTGGCTGCGCGACGAAGAGTCCGGAACGCACACGGCGGTAAGCACCGAGGATTACACCATCTGGCGGACCCTCCCCTAGCTCCGCTCCCCGGCCCCGGAACGGGCGCTGCTACCAGTCAATCAACGCGCCTGCACTGATGTTGATCGTTGCTGCCGTCACACTCGCTGCCATGTCCGACGCCGCGAAGACCGCCGCGTTCCCGACGTCGTCGAGCGTCGCGGCACGGCCCAGCATCGTGGCACCCTGAATCGCGGCGGCAATGTCCTCCCGACCTTCCAGGTCCGCGGGCAGCGACTCCGGTATGCCGCCGGAACGCAGGGTCACCACTCGAATGCCGTGCGGCCCCAGTTCGACGGCGAGCTGGCGGCGCATTGCTTCAATCGCTTCAAAGGCCGTGATGAGGCCGCCCAGGTGTTGTCCCGGATTCTGGGTCCCTGATCCGCCGAAGGCCAGTATGACTCCGGAGCCCTGTTCCATCATGTGCCGGGCAGCAGCCTGGGCAGTGATGAGGGTTGCCTGGACTGCGGTGGACACCGGTCGCAGGTAGTCCTCCACATACATGGCGGCCATCGGAGTTCCCTGAACATCCCCGTGCTGGATGACGTTGACGGAGATATCCAGGCTTCCGGCGCTGGAGGCGACGTCGTCGGCATGCGCGTTGACCGCCTCCTGGTTCAGCGCGTCCAGGACGGCAGTTTCCGCCAGCCCGCCCGCTTCCCGGATCTGCTCGGCGACGGAGTGCAACGGTTCGGCGTGCCTGCCGACCAGGAAAACCCGTGCACCTTCACGGGCGAACGCCCTGCCGACCGCACCGCCGATCGAGCCGCCGCCGCCGTAAATGATTGCGTTCCTGCCGTTGAGCAGCATGAGGTGTCCTTTGCCCGAACCTGTGCGGGCCACCATCATGGCACCGGCGCGGCGGCGGGACCAGCGTCCCTCCGCCAACCGCTGCTGCCGCTGCTGCTAAAGAGCCAGCGTCCACGCGACATCTTCGACGGAGACGTCCTCCAGCCGTCCCGGCGTCCATGCCGGAGCATCCCGGTCAATCAGCCGGGCCCGGACTCCTTCACGGAAATCCGGCCGGCCGATCATCCGGTCCGCCATGGTCAGGTCCCGGGCCAGCACCTTCTCCAGCACAGGATCCTGCGCTGCTGCGCGCAGCGCAGCCAGGGCAACTGACAAGGAGAACGGTGCCATACACCGGATCGCCTTCGCAGCTTCGGCAGCCGCTGGTGCCCCGTGACGGTCCAGACGTTCGAGAATGAGCTGCAGGTCCGTTCCCGCATAGCATTCGTCGATCCAGTCCTGTTCAGCCGCGAGCGGCGCTTCAGGCGGCTCGACGGCGAAATCCGCCACCACGGCGGCAGCGTCGGAAGGCGATTCCTCCAGTTCGGCAGCCAAGGCGGGAAGCAACCCGGAGGGGACGTAGTAGTCCGCAAAGCCGCACAGGATGGCATCAGCACCCGTCATGGTGCCGGCAGTCAGGGCCAGATGGGTGCCCAGTTCGCCGGGTGCCTGGGCCAGGAGCAGGGCGCCGGCGCAGTCCGGGCTGAAGCCGATCCGGACTTCCGGCATGGCGGCCTGGGTCCGTTCGGTGACGATCCGGATGCCGGCATGGCCGGACACTCCGATGCCACCGCCCATGACGACGCCGTCCATCACTGCGACATAGGGCTTCGGGAAGGACGCTACGGCGGCGTTGAGGGCATATTCTGCGCTCCAGAACTCTATTGCTTCGGCGTCTGTTCCGGCGGCAATGGCACGGATGTCCCCGCCGGCACACAAGCCGCGGTCACCGGCACCCACGAGCAGGACGGCGCGGACGGCGTCGTCCGCTGCCCAGTCCTGCAGCACCCGGTCCATGGCCTTCACCATGTGCACGTTCATCGCGTTCAAGGCCCGCGGCCGGTTCAGGCGGATGGTTCCCAGGCCACCGGAAATCCACGCGAGAAGTTCGTCGGTAGCGTGGGCGGAAGGCCGGGGCAAAGTGGCGGGGGGCATTAAATCCATGATGTTTAGCATCCCAAATAATGCGGCCCGGCCCCAACTCCGTAGAATCCTCACCGCAACAGCAAACCGGCTGCAGGCGGGCAGCCTGCAGCCGGTTCACCAGAGATTCCTACCAGCGGACCTTACGCTCCCGCGGGCCCTGACGGCCGTTGGCATGGTTCGGTTTTCCTCCCTTGCCAAGGCTTTGCCAGCCTGGCAGGTTCGCCTCGGCCGACTTGGCGGAAGCCAGGCGGCGCAGGCCTTCCTCGCTAAGCCTCCGGGCGGCTGCGGGCGCGATGTTGACCTGCAGTTCCGGTTCAGTGGACGTCTGGGTGGACACTTCGGTGGGTTTCTTGATCGGCTTCGTCATGGTCTTAGCTCCAGATCTTCTGAGGCTTGCCGGGGACAGGCTGTGCCCTTCCGGGCGTGCGGAGGCGTTACGCCATCAGCAGTTTTCGAGGTGCAGACGGAAGGACTCGGAGGCCAAAGCCTCAACAAGCTGTGTACTGTGCGGTCTGCTTAGAGCGACGCGGACCGGCGGGGATAACCCAGGGCTTCCCGGCCGGCGCGCAGTTCGCTACTCGAAAATGAGCATGTCCATGCCGAGGACCGTAACAGCCCGGGACAGCGAAAACCAGAGGCAGCACAAAACCCTTTCCGGCTTACGGCCCCTCGGACCAGGGCACCCCGGATCAGGGCACCCCGGGCGTCACATCGGCAATGGGACTCGGGGTGCCGAAGCGGTGCGCCGTGATGCTGATGGCCTGTTCGTGCAGGAACGGCAGCAGTTCCACCCGCCCCGACTCGGTCACCGGCTGAATGTAGACCGCAACGTCCGGGCGTCCCCTGACAGCAGCGGCGAGAGCGAGCCGGTTCCCGCCCAGCAGCCGGATGCGGGCCGGCAGCCCGCCGTCAAACCCCGATCCGGAACCCAGGCGGGCAAGCCAGCCGGCGTCATCCTCCACACTCACCCGGTAGCCGCGGCCGGCGAGCAGCGCGCAGATCCCCGAAGGCAGCGGGAACGGAACCGAAACGGTCACCGGCGCACCCGCGCGCAGGCCTGCAGACAGCACCCGCAGCAGGCCCGCCTCCGCCTCTCCCTCCGCAAGCCGGACATGGACGGCGACCGGAAGGTAGCGCAGCAGGTTCCGCTCCGCGAGCAGGCCGGAAACGTCACGCACCTGACCGTACCCTGCACGCCAGGCGGCCGCGTCACTGGCCGCCGAGCGGGCCAGGAAATCCATCTCCGCTGCGGAGTAGCTTCCGGAGAGGTCCGCCTCGGCGAGCAGGGCAACCGCGTCCTGTTCGGGCTGCGCGTCCGCCGTGGACGGGCGGGATGTCCAGCTGCCCAGGCCCAGCAGGTAATTGGGTCCACCGGCCTTGGTGCCCGCGCCCACTGAGGATTTCTTCCACCCGCCAAAGGGTTGCCGCCGCACAATCGCCCCGGTGATTCCCCGGTTCACGTAGAGGTTTCCGGCCTGCACCTTCCCGGTCCAGAAGCGTATTTCCTCCGGATCCAGGGAATGCAGTCCTGCCGTCAGCCCGTACTCGACCTGGTTCTGCAGTTTCACGGCTTCCTCGAGGGTGGACGCCCGCATCACCCCAAGCACGGGTCCGAAATACTCGGTGAGGTGGAACTCGGAGCCCGGACGGACCCCGGCCCGGATCCCAGGGCTCCAGAGCCGGCCTTCGACGTCGAGTTTCTGCGGCTGCAGGACCCAGGACTCCCCCGGACCCAGTTTCGTTAGGCCGCGCAGCAGTTTGCCGGCAGCGGGCTCGACCACGGGGCCCATCTGCGTTTCGGGATCCTCCGGGCGCCCCACCACCAGTGACTGCACAGCGTCCAGGAGTTGGTGGTGGAAACGCCGGGATTCAGCCACGGAGCCCACCAGGATCACCAGCGACGCGGCCGAACACTTCTGCCCGGCGTGCCCGAAGGCCGACGCAGCGACGTCCCGGGCGGCGAGGTCGAAGTCGGCGCTCGGAGTCACCACAATGGCGTTCTTGCCCGAGGTCTCTGCCAGCAGCGGCAGGTCGGGGCGGAAGGACCGGAAGAGTTCCGCGGTCTCATAGGCTCCCGTGAGGATGACGCGGTCCACCAGCGGGTGGGAGATGAGCTGGCGGCCAAGCTCGGACTCCCCCAGCTGCACGAACCGCAGGACATCCCGCGGCACACCGGCCTCCCACAGCGTTTCGGCCAAGACTGCACCGCAGCGGCTGGCCGGGCCGGCAGGCTTCAGCACAACGGCCGAACCGGCAGCCAGGGCCGCGAGGGTGGAGCCGGCCGGGATGGCGACCGGGAAGTTCCAGGGCGGGGTGACCACGGTGAGGCGGGACGGGTGGAAGAACGCTCCGTCGACGTCGTCGAGCTCCTCGGCACGCGCGGCGTACCAGAGTGCGAAGTCGATCGCCTCGGATACCTCCGGGTCGCCCTGGTCCAGTGTCTTGCCGGCCTCCGCAGCCATGACCTCCAGAAACTGGGCGCGCCGGGCTTCCAGTCCTTCGGCGGCACGGCGGAGGACAGCAGCACGGCCCCTGCCGCCGAGCGCGCCCCACTCGGCCTGGGCCGCGGCAGCTCCGGCCAGGATCTCCTCGAGTTCCTCTTCGGTTTCTATCCGGGACGCGGCCAGGGACAGCAGCCCGAGCTCGGAGCCTGGAACCCGGGCCAGGATCTCCCTCCCCCAGATCCGGTTGGCGGGAAGGGAGGGGTCTGTGTCCGGGGTGTTCTCGAATCCTTCTCCGGGCGGGACGGGCGGCAGGGTGCGGTCCTGGCGGCGGTTCGGTTCAGGGACCGAACCGTCCAGCCCGTCCAGGGAGGAGAGGAAACGCTGCCGTTCCCGCTCGAACAGCGTGTCATCGGAGGCGAGGTCGAACACGGCGGACATGAAGTTCTCGCTGCTGGCACCCTCCTCGAGCCGGCGCACCAGGTACGCGATGGCGACGTCGAACTCTGACGGATGCACCACCGGGGTGTAGAGCAGCAGGTGCCCGACGTCGGCCTTGACCACCTCTGCCTGGGCGGCGGCCATACCCAGGAGCATCTCGACGTCGATACCTTCCCGCACCCCGCGGCGTCCGGCCAGCAGCCAGGCGTAGGCGATGTCGAAGAGGTTGTGTCCGGCAACTCCGAGCCGGACGTTGGCAATCCGTTCGGGCTGCAGGGCGTAGTCCAGGACCCGTTTGTAGTTGGTATCCGTTTCCTGCTTGCTGCCCCACGTGGCCAGGGGCCAGCCGTGCAGCGAGGCCTCAACGGCTTCCATCGGAAGGTTCGCGCCCTTGACCAGCCGCACCTTGATTCCAGCCCCGCCGCCGGCGCGGCGTTCGGCGGCGAAACCCTGAAGCCGCTGCATCGCGCCAAGCGCGTCCGGCAGGTACGCCTGGAGGACCAACCCGGCTTCGAGCCGGTGGAACTCGGGACGGGAGAGCAGCTTCATGAACACGGCCATGGTCAGCTCCAGGTCCTTGTACTCCTCCATGTCCAGGTTGATGAACTTGGGCCGGGCAGCGCCGGCCGCGAGCCGGTAGAGGGGCGTGAGTGTCTCGACGACGTCGGCGACGGCCTCGTCGAAAGCCCAGGGCGCATGCGGTGCGACGGTGGAGGAAACCTTAATCGAGACGTAGTCCACGTCCTCACGTTCGAGCAGGCGCCGGGTTCCCTCCAGCCGGCGTGCCGCTTCCGTACGGCCCAGCACAGCTTCACCCAGGAGGTTCATGTTCAGGCGGACACCGTCGCGGCGGATGTGCCTGATGCTTTTTCCCAGCCGGGCATCAGTGGCGTCGATAATCAGGTGCCCGACCATCCGCCTCAGCACCGCCCGGGCAGCGGGGACGACAATGCCGGGCACCACGGGCGCCAGGACGCCCCCGGCACGAACGGCTGCGCGCATGTACCAGGGCAGGAAGCCCGGGACCCTCGGTGCCAGCGCGGCAAGGTTCCGGGCAGCGACCGAGAGGTCTTCGGGACGCACGACCCCGTCCACGAATCCGACGGTGAATTCGAGTCCGCCCGGGTCCTTCAGGATTCCTGCCAGCTGGGCTGCGGAGGCATCCACGCGGATGGTGGATGCCTCCGAGAGCCAGCGGCGGACAAGCTGGACTGTTTCCTCTGCCAGATCAGCCGAGCGTGGGTCGGACGGGTTTCCGGCGTCGCTGCCGGACGATGACGAAATAGCATGGGTCATACCCCCAGTATTGGAGCCATGGCCCTGTTCCGGAAGGGGCCCGGCTCCCACCTGCGGTTATACCGGCCGAGGTGGGAGCCGGGGACAGACCCTCGGTTATGCCTGCGGGTAGGCTGCGTACTGCTGCTGGGCTCCGGCGTCGAAGCGTGCGCCTTCGGGCTTGCTGGGCAGGAGCGTGAAGACCAGGATGATGAGGCCACCGACGAAGGGGACCAGCCCCAGCAGTGCCATCCAGCCCGAGAAGCCGCCGTCATGCAGTCGGCGGACCAGGAGCGCAATGCCGGGAACCAGGACGCCGAGCGAGAAGGCCAGCAGCAGCAGTGCGGCAATGATGCCGAGGCCCGTCGGCTCTCCATAGGAATTCACGCCAAGGTTCGTAATGACGGCCAGGGCGGTGTAGACCACGAAGTTGAACAACATGTACCACCAGTATTCGCTGCGGCTCGCACGGCCGGAGAAGGTGGCGTATTTCTTGAAGAACCGCTTGACGGCTTCACCGAAGCTGGCGCCGTAGAGCGGCTGGGAAAGATCCGCCGGCCCGGGCTGGGCCGGGGCGTACGGGTTGTGGGCAGACTGATGAGACATGATTTCCCCCTGGTAGTACGCAGCGCTAAGTCTGCTTAGAACTTTGACGCAGGGAGCCTACCCCAAATCCTCCGATGCGTCGACTCCGCGGCGTGCAACGTTCCTGCAGGTCAGCGCGGGATTTCGTGCGAACGCATGGGATCCCTGCCGGAACAGGAAAAGACCCCGCAGCCGGGAAGGCCTGCGGGGTCTTTTCCTTGGGAGCCTGGCTCCTCACAACCCGGGTCTGGAATCAGCGCGAGCTGCCCGACCCTGAATCGTGACCCGAACCGGAACCGCCCGATCCTGAATCGTGGCCGGATCCGGAACTGTGATGCCCGGAGCCGTGGTCTGACCCCGTGGACATGTTGCGCCCGGCGGCATCATCCACTTCGGTGTCGATCTTCTCCTTCTGCACTTCTTCGCTCACGGTCTCCGTCCCGCTCACAGTTTCGGTGCCCAGTCGGATACGCTCCACCGGTTCGGTGTGCTTCTCGACGACAGGCTCCTCGCTGTGCAGGGTAACTTCGTACTCGTCCTCCCGCAGCTCCGGACCGCGCATCGCGGCTTCCCGGTTGGCGTCAGTGATGGGCTCACGCTCGATCACGACCTCTTCGTGGCTCACCGGCACTTCCGTGGTGACGGTGTCCGTCACCGTGTACTTGCGCAGCCGGGCCTTGCCGGTCTCGCGGCGCTGGGTGCCGACGTCGAGCCGCTCTTCCGAACGGGTCATGGCATCGTCCACGTTCGAACCGCTGTGCTCTGAGAGGTTCGCGGAGCCGGTGCCCGAGCCGCTGCCCATTCCGGACCCGCTCCCCGAGCCGCCCATACCCGAACCTGACCCCATGCCCGCTCCCGACGTCCCGGTGCCGGAAGTACCTGAGCCGGAGCTGTGATCGTCATGGAACATGCCCGACGATTGCCCGTCCGTACCCGAAATGGTGTCCGTCTCGGACTCGATCAGGGTGTCCGTCCCGCCGTCTGCTTCCATCGACTCAGTGCCGGAGCTTCCGTCGTCGTAGGTAAAGCCGTAGTAACGATAGAGAGTGACTTCCTCCTCGGCACTGATGGAGCCGTCGCTTTCGATCTGGGGGGCGTTCTTCACTTCCTCCTTGGAGTAGGGCACCAGCACATCCATGCCCTCCACGGTCGCCTCGCTGAGGGGGACAAAGGTCTCGTTGGAACCGAAGAGCCCGGTATTTACCGTCACCCAGGCGGGCTCGTTCGTCTGGTCATCGAGGTAGAACGTTCCCACGGATCCGATTTTGTCTCCGTTGGGACCGAGCACGTTTCCCGAAGAGGCCATGAGTCCTTCGACTTGCTGATTGCTGATCATCGTGTTGTTCTCCTTCGGCAGCGGATGTACGCCGGGGACCCCCGGCGCATGGAATTCACGATCAGTTGGAGCCACTTCCATCCCTGCTGCTTCCGCCCGCAGCGGCCTGGTTACCGGTTCATCGGCGCATGTCCGTGGCTTTGTCACGGCCTTCGTGTTCGGGCCGGGCCTGCACTACCAAGCCTACTTATTATTCCACTGCCTGTGTATAGGCGCCCCAAGATGAACCCGGCACGCCGAAGGGCCGGCCACCATGCGGCGGCCGCCCCTTCGGCGTGCTTCTGGACTGGAGACTGAGCCTATCTAGATGGTGCCCGTCAGCGAGTCGCGGACCTGCTTCCGCAGCACCTTCCCCAGCATCGATTTGGGCAGCTCCTCGATCGCCACGATGCGGCGGGGAACCTTGTAGGGGGTGAGCCGTTCGCGGCAGAAGGCACGCAGTGCCTGTTCATCCAGTTTGGTGTCCGGCTGCATCACGACGGCGGCAACTACCTGCTCGCCGCCGGCTCCCCGTTCCAGGCCCACCACGGCGACGTCGGCGACGTCCTGGTTGCTGCGGATGACTTCTTCGACTTCGGACGGGGAGACATTGAACCCTCCCGTGATGATGAGCTCCTTGCGGCGGTCCACCACCTTCACGAAACCGTCTTCGTCCACCGTGACGATGTCCCCGGTGCGCAGCCAGCCGTCCTCGGTCAGGACTTCTTCGGTTTCCTCGGGATTGTTCCAGTACCCGGAAAACACCTGCGGTCCGCTGATCAGCAGTTCCCCGGGTTCGCCGGGCGGAACGTCCCGGGAAAGATCGTCCGGATCCGCCACCCGCATGTGCGTGCTCGGGAAAGGCACGCCGATGGTTCCGTTCCGGCGGCTTTCTGCGAATGGGTTGCCCAGGGCCACCGGGGAGGATTCGGTCAACCCGTAGCCTTCAACCAGCAGTCCGCCGGAGACCTCTTCCCACAGCTCAACAGTCGTCGACGAAAGCGTCATCGCCCCGGAAATCGCGTAGCGGATGGTGGAGATGTCGATGCCGCGCTTCTTGGACTCGATCGCCACCTTTTCGTAGATGGGCGGCACGGCGCAGAAGACGGTGGGCTTGGACTTCTTCGCCGCATCCAGGACCAGGTCAACGTCGAACTTCGGAAACAGCACCAGCCGGGAACCCGTGAGCATGGCAAACGTCAGGTACAGGGTCAGGCCAAAGGCGTGGAACATGGGCAGCACGCCGTAGATGACCTCTTCCCCTTCCTTGGCTCCGTGCATCCAGGCCTGTCCCTGCAGGGCATTGGCACGCAGGTTGTAGTGGCTGAGCATCACGCCCTTGGGCATGCCGGTGGTCCCGGAGGTGTACTGCAGGGCGGCGAGGTCGTTGACCGTCGGCTTGGGGTGCAGCGGGTCGATCGGATCGTTGGCAAGCAGTTTTTCCCAGGGGATGGTGTGCTCGGTCTTGGTGGTGAGGCCCGCACGGGTCCGGCGGAGGGACGGAATCGGCAGGCGCAGGCCAATCCGCTTCAACCGCGGCATGGCCTTGGTGATGTCCACGGCAATGATGTTGGGAACCGTGACGTCGTCGGGGAAGTCCTGGATTTTCTCGACGGCCTTGTCCCAGACGATCGCGACCTGCGCGCCGTGGTTCTCAAACTGGTGGCGCAGCTCGCGCTCGGTGTACAGCGGGTTGTGTCCGACGACGACGCCGCCCAGCCGCAGGACCGCATAGAACGCGACAAGGTACTGGGGGCAGTTGGGCAGGATGATCGCGACCCGGTGTCCATGGCGGACCCCGAGCTTCCGCAGGCCTTCGGCTGCACGGTTGATCTGGTCGCCCAGCTGCTCATACGTGGTCTCGGCGCCAAAGAACTCCAGGGCCACCTTGGGGCCGAACCGGGCAACGGCGTCTTCCACCATTGCGGTCAGCGATTCCGTCGGCAGTTCGATTTCTGCCGGCACGCCGGGCTGGTAGTGCTTAACCCACAGCGGTTCTTGGGCAGCGGTCATGAGAAGGAGCTCCTTAGTTCGGTACTTTCCGACTATATTCCAGTTCGGGCATAGGCAGAGAAAACTCCCGCTGATGGATGGGCCGGAGTTACGCTTCTGCGGCGAGCGCCCCCAAATAGGCGGCCAGTGTCCGGGGAGCGGAGACGGGTGCTGCAGCCTCAACCACGGCGTTGTAGTTCGTATTGGTGTTCACGTCATAGGTGAGGAGCCGGCCGTCAGCGGCCTCGATGAATTCAATGCCGCACACTTCCAGACCCGTCCGGCGGGCGAACTCCTCATAGGCGGCGATGATGGGGTGGTCGAATCCCTCCCGCAGGCTGAAGAGCTGGGTGTCGGGTTCCGGCGCGATCGATGCACCCGGCGGCATGATCGGCCTGCCGGTGGAGGGGTCGATCGCGCAGGCGTCGGCAGGGCAGAGCTGGAAGCCGCCGCGGGCGGTATCTGCCTGGATGGCGTAGACGAATTTTCCTCCAACCAGCTCGACCCGGCTGATGAACGGTTCCGCTGCCTGGATGAACTCCTGCACCAGCGTGATGCCGTCCGCAGGTTCCTCGAACTCCTCCGAAGCCACATAGTCGGCCAGCTCACCGTGGGATTCGAACTTGCGGACTCCCAGGCCCTTGCCGCCCTGGTTGTGCTTCAGGATGAACGGCACCGGGAATTCCTTGGCCGCAGCGAGGATCTGGCTGCGGCCGATCGCCGCGACGGTGCGGGGCGTCTCGATGCCTGCGGCACGCAGGGCGGTCAGCTGGTCCACCTTGCTCATTTCCAGCTCCAGCACGCGGCGGCCGTTGACCGTGCGGCGGCCGTGGGCCTCCAGCCAGGCAAGTACGGCGCGGGCATAATCCTTGGACAGGCCGTGTCCGCGGGTGTGGGAGGAAGCGCTGATCCGTGACCAGAAAATCCCCTCCGGTGGTGCTGCGTCCAGGTCCAGGACGCCGTCAGTCAGCAGCCATTCGTGCACCTCCACGCCCTCCGCCTCGAAGGCCCTGGCGAAGGGCGGGAACCATTCGGGATTCTCGTGCAGGGCGTATACAGGCAGTGCCATTTCAAGAGCCTTTCGGAGCATAGGTGCGTGCTTGGGAGCCTACTGGAAACCAGGCGTGCACGCTCTCAGCGGCCCCGTCCGGCGATCCTGGCTACCAACGCCTGCGGTCCCCTGCTGCCGATCGCGGCAAGGACCCGGTAACGCGTTGACGGCACGGACACACCCTTGCCGGCGAACGCGTCCTTGAGTCCCTCGCGCACCACGCGGTCCGCGTCCAGCCACATCCATTTGGGGTAGAGAGTCTTGTCCATGTCCATCCGCTGGTGGAATTCGGTATGCACGAAACCAGGGCAGACCGCCGTTACCGTGATCCCGCGGGAGTTGTAGTGCAGGTTGGCCCAGCGGCTGAAGTTGATGACCCAGGACTTCGCAGCACTGTAGGTACCGCGCGGAATGAATCCGGCCACGGAGGCGACGTTGATGATCCGGCCTCCGCCCCGGCCCAGCATCGAATTGACCGCAGCGTGGCTGAGCAGCAGGGGCGCCGTGACCAGAACGTTCAAGTGGTCAAGCTCCGTCTGGGCCGGGTTGGCATGGAAGTCGTTCTTGAGTCCGTAGCCGGCGTTGTTGACCAGGACCGCGACGTCGGGCTGTGCCACCCTGGCAGCCACTGCCTCCACACCCTGCGTGGTGGACAGGTCCGCGGGAAGCACGGTTGCCTCCACCCTGTAGCGGGATGCGAGTTCCCCCGCCTTGGCTTCCAGCCGCTCCTTATCCCGGGCGGTGAGCACAACGTTGTAGCCGCGCTCAGCCAGCTGGCGGGCGAATTCAGCGCCCAGGCCCGAGGTTGCACCGGTAATTACTGCCGTTTCAGTCATGGGGCCAGCCTGCTACGCCGCAGTGCCCAATTGCAACGCACCGCTCCGGCACCGGAACTCATTGCCGCTGCCCCTCCCCCGTCCTACCGTGGAACTAGCGGCCCTTTCCTTTGGCGGCCCGCCTCAGGCAGAGGCGGACAGGGCAGGAGCACCTGTGAATGGGAGGCCAGTGCACCCCTTTCCCTATACCGACCGGTCCGAGGCCGGGCGGGTTCTTGGTACTGCACTGGGGAAGTACCGCGGCACGCGCGGGCTGCTGGTCCTCGGCCTGCCGCGCGGCGGTGTGCCGGTGGCTGCTGAAGTCGCAGCCGCACTAGGCGCAGCGCTTGACGTGGTCGTGGTGCGGAAAGTGGGCCATCCCCGGCAGGCGGAGCTTGCAGCCGGTGCGCTTGCTGAGGCGGCGGGTGAAAGCGTTGCCGTCTGGAACGACGACGTCGTCCGGCACTGGCTGGACACGGAACCAGTGAGCGCCCAGGCTGAACTGGATGCCGTTGCCGCTTCGGAACGGGCAGAGCTGCTGCGCCGGTCCGCACACTACCGGTCCCGGCTTCAGCCGCAGCAGGTCTCCGGCAAGACGGTCCTTGTGGTCGACGACGGACTCGCCACCGGGGCGACCATGCGTGCCGCGCTTGCCGCGGTTCGAGGACTGGACCCGGCGTGGCTGGTGGCTGCCGCCCCCATGAGCTGCGGCCCCGCTTCCCTGGCAGCCGGGCCTGCAGACGACGTCGTGGTGCCCTGGGACGACAGCCGTCTTGCCTCGGTGGGTCAGGCCTACCGGGTCTTTGGCCAGACCAGCGATGCGGAGGTGCGGAAGGCACTCGGACTGGACTGAGTGGCTGCCTGGGCCTTCTGCGTGCCGGTGCCTGCACCGGAAATTCCGTTGCCGGCGGCACCGCGGCGTCCTCCGTACTGGTTTGGTACTCACCGCCGGAGGATAATCCAAAGAGCCAGGGGACGGATTCCGAGATCTCGGGAGGCAGGACCATGTCCATGACCCACGGAAGCGCTTACGGCTGGGGAGGACTCTCCCTTGACACCAGCGAACTCTCCTCACGGACCATATCGGCGGTGCGGACCGGCTTCGGCATAGCCGGCGGTGTTGCCCTCGTCATCGGACTCCTGATCCTCTTTTGGCCCCAGGCCACGCTGTCGGTCATCGCCTTTTTCTTTGGCCTGTACTTCCTCATCTCGGGCATAGTGCGCGTCGTCAGCGGAATTACTGCCCCCATGTCATCCGGCCTGCGGGTGCTGAACATTATTCTGGGCGTGCTGCTCTTCATCCTCGGCATCGCTGCCATCCGGAATCCGCTCTCCTCACTCGCGGTGCTGGGCATGGTGGTGGGAATAGCGTGGATCATCGAGGGGATCCTGGCGCTGACGGAGATCGAGACCGGAGGATCGCGCTGGTACGCCATAACCTTCGGAGTGCTGAGCATCATTGCCGGGGTCGTGGTGCTGTTCCTGCCGGTCGAGTCCCTGGCCGCGCTGGTGATCTTCGGTGGAATCTTCCTGGCCGTGCTGGGCATCGTCCAGCTGGTGCGGGCCATCACCTTCGGCCGCGGCACCGTGCGCGCCGCCTGACTGCACCACTCCGGACAGCGCTTTCAGGCAACGTTCAGCGGCCTCACAGCAGCTGTTAACACGGACCTAACCTGAAGGCGCTGCCCCCTGTAACACGCCGGCTCCTACTCTTGGAGGGCGGCGCGCTTCCACCGGACAGACACCTGGAAACGCGGCTGCACAGGTCTCGCGTACCCACCAGTTCCCGACCAGCCCAAAGCGGCTGGTCCGTCCCGGAATGGAGCCGCACATGGACTCTGGAAACACCGCCTGGCTGCTGGCCAGCGCCGCTCTCGTCTGCCTGATGATTCCCGGTATTGCCTTCTTCTACGGCGGCATGGTGGGGTCGCGCCGGATCCTGAACATGATGATGATGTGTTTCGGCAGCGCGAGCCTGGTTGCCATCCTCTGGGTGCTGTTCGGGTACTCGGCCGCTTTCGGCAACTCGCTCGGCTCCCTGGGCCTGCTGGGGAACCCGGTGGAGTTCTTCGGGCTGGAGGAGTTGCTCACTGAGGATCCGGCGGCCGCGCTTCCGGGAGCCCTGTTTGCCGTCTTCCAGCTGATGTTTGCCTGCGTCACCACTGCCCTGGTGGCAGGGGCGGCAGCGGGTCGGATGAAGTTCGGTGCCTGGATGGTGTTCGCCGGTCTCTGGGCTGCACTGGTCTACTTTCCGGTCGCCCACTGGGTCTTTGCCTTCGACAATGAGGACGGCACCGTGGTGGGCGGGTGGATCGCCAACACGCTCGGAGCCATTGACTTCGCCGGCGGAACCGCCGTCCATATGAACGCCGGTGTTGCCGCCCTGGCACTGGCACTGGTCCTCGGCCGCAGCAGGGGCTGGCCGCAGGTGGTCAGCCGGCCGCACAACCGTCCGCTCGTGATCCTGGGCGCCAGCCTGCTCTGGGTGGGCTGGTACGGCTTCAACGCCGGCTCCGCCCTGAGCGCAGGACACACTGCCGCCGTCGTCTTCCTGAATACTGCCGTGGCTGCTGCCGCCGGACTGCTGGGCTGGGCCCTCATGGAGCGGCTGCGCCTTGGCCGGTCCTCCACCCTGGGCGCTGCCTCCGGACTGATCGCCGGGCTCGTGGCCATCACTCCGGCCTGCGGGGCCGTCAGTCCGCTCGGAGCTGTGGCCATCGGCGCCATCGCCGGGCTGGTCTGCTCCCTCGCCATCGAGTGGAAGTTCCGCCTGGGGTATGACGACTCCCTCGACGTCGTGGGCGTGCACCTGGTGGGCGGCATCATCGGCACCCTCCTGATCGGCTTCTTCGCCACGGACGCCGCTCCGAACGGGGTCAGCGGGGTCTTCTACGGCGGCGGATGGGGGCAGCTGGGGATCCAGGCCATTGCGACCGTCGCGGTACTGGCCTACTCCTTCATCCTGACCTGGGCCATTGCCAAGGCCCTGGACCTGGTGATGGGCCTCCGCGTTCCCGAGGAACATGAGCTCCAGGGCATCGACCTTGCGGCCCACTCGGAATCGGCGTACTTCAACGATGACGAGCCGGCTGAACTGGGGGCACCTGCACGCCAGTAGCCCGCAGCCGGGAAAGGCGGCGCCTCCTGTCCGGGGACGCCGCCTTTTCCGCGGCCGCTGACACAATCGCCAGGAAACGCAAAGATGTTGAACATCACCGGCGAAGACGGAAAGCTGGGAGCTCCAGCATCTTCGACTAAGGAAACCGACATGGCCACGATCGACCTGAATGCCGACGTCGGGGAATCTTTTGGCCGCTGGTCCCTCGGGGATGACATGGCAATGATCAGCGCCGTTTCCAGCGTGAACGTTGCCTGCGGTTTCCACGCGGGGGACGCCGGCACCATGTACGCCGCCTGCATCGCTGCGGCCGGCGCCGGGACCGCCGTCGGCGCCCATCCCGGTTACCGCGACCTCTCAGGTTTTGGCCGGCGGGCCCTGGACGTGGAGCCCGCCGAACTCACCGGCGAGATCATTTACCAGATCGGCGCACTGCAGTCCCTGGCCCTGGCAGCCGGGACGCGGGTCAGCTACGTCAAGCCGCACGGCGCCCTCTACAACACCATCGCCGTGGACCCGCGCCAGGCCGGCGCGGTGATCGACGCGGTGTGCGCAGTGGATCCCGGACTGCCGCTGGTGGTCCTGCCGGGCTCCGTGGTTGAACGCCTGGCTGCCGGTGCCGGATTGCGCACTATAGCCGAAGCGTTTGCCGACCGCGCCTACAACCCCGACGGCACACTGGTCTCCAGGACGGTTCCCGGAGCCGTGCTCGAGGACCTCGGTGAAATCACCGACCATGTCCTGAGGCTCGCGCTGGACGGCAAGATCCAGGCCGTGGACGGCACCGTCATTGATGTCGCCGCCGAGAGCATCTGCGTCCATGGCGACACCCCCGGGGCGGTGGCCATGGGCCAGGCCGTCCGGGTTGCCCTGGAAGAAAACGGCGTCGATGTTGCCAGCTTCACCTGAATCCGGGATCTCTTCCCCGGGCCTGACCGTGCGGCGGGCCGGGGAACGTGCCCTGCTCGTCGAGCTCGACGGGCCCGAAGGGGCCGCTGCCCTGCACTCCCGCCTGCAGACAGACCCGCTTCCCGGGCAGACCGGGCTTGTTCCGGCCGCCCGCACCGTGCTGGTCCGCCTGGCGACCCCGGCGCAGGCCCGGCAGGCGGCGAGCCTGCTCGCCCGGCTGGAGCTCCGTGCCGCCGACCGTACCGGCCCGGCAGGACTGGTGGAACTGGAAACGGTATACGACGGCGAGGATTTGGCTGAGGTTGCGCGCCTCACCGGACTCGGGTCCGCCGATGCCGTCGCAGAGGCACACAGCGCCGCCGTCTGGACCGCGGCCTTTTGCGGGTTCGCTCCGGGCTTCGCATACCTGACCGGGGGTGACCCGCGGCTGGCCGTTCCCCGGCGCGCCGAGCCGCGAACCGCCGTCCCGGCCGGAGCCGTTGCACTGGCCGGCGCCTACTCCGCTGCGTACCCCGGCTCGTCCCCGGGCGGATGGCAGCTGATTGGCCGGACGTCGGCGCCGCTGTGGGATCTTGACCGTGAACAACCCGCCCTGATCAGCCCGGGGGCGACGGTACGGTTCCGGCGGGTGCGGGAGCAGCTTGCCCTCCGGACGCGCCCTGCTGCGGCCCGGGACACTGCCCAGGACACCGCCGCTGAACCTAGGCGCGGGGCACGCACCGCCGCCGGGAATCCCTTCCCGCTGCCCGCCGCCGTCGTTCTTGATCCCGGTCCGCAATCCACGATCCAGGACCTGGGCAGGCCCGGCTACAGCCACGTTGGCGTCGGCCGCTCCGGCGCTGCCGACCGCTCCGCCCTGGTCCGCGCGAACCGGATGGTGGGCAATCCTGCCGGAGCGGCCGGCCTGGAAGTCCTGTTCGGCGGGCTGCGGCTGCGGGCAGGGCGGGATCTGGTGGTGGCCGTCACCGGAGCCTCAGCTCCACTGGCACTGCATGCTGCCGACCGGCCAGAGCGTCCGGCGCCGTTCGATGCCCCCTTCCTGCTGAGGTCGGGCGAGGTCCTCTCGCTGGGCCTTCCGGCAGCCGGGCTGCGCACGTACCTTGCCCTCCGCGGCGGCCGGGCCGGCCAGGCGGTGCTGGGCAGCCTGTCGACGGACACACTGGCGGGCCTGGGGCCTGCGGGACTCACGGCAGGATGCGGACTCAGTGTGGGGCCGGAGCCCGGAACCGCCGTCGGCCTGCCCGAGGCAGCTCCTCCGCTTCCCGGGGCGGAGACGGAAGCGGAGACGGAAGCGGGGGCCGGGACGGGATGGGAGGCTGAAGCCCAGCTGCGCTACGTTCCCGGGCCGCGGGAGGACTGGTTCGACGCCGCCGGACTGGACGGGTTCATGTCCCGGACCTGGACGGTGGCGCAGGACTCGAACCGCGTCGGCGTCCGGTTCTCCGGTGAGCCGCTGACCGGGCGGCGTGCCGGGGAACTGGAGAGCGAAGCTGTGCTGCCCGGCTCGGTCCAGGTCCCACCCTCGGGCCTGCCGATCCTCTTCCTTGCCGATGCTCCGGTAACGGGCGGGTATCCCGTGATCGGCGTCGTCCTGCAGGCGGACCTGGACCTGGCTGCCCAGCTTCGGCCCGGCACGCCGGTCCGGTTCGTCCCTGTCCTTGGGGAGCTACGGGGCTAGGCCTTCCTCCTGGCCCAGGTAGGTCTGAAGGAGCTCGCGGGCGTGCTGCGTGGCGGGCCCCTCCTTCACCAGCGCGTCCATCATCGACTGGCCCTGTTCCTTTCCTGCCGGGAACGGCGGCAGCAGCGGAACGTCCGGATCGGACATCACTTCGATCAGCACCGGCCGGTCCGCGTCCAGCGCCGCATCCCACGCCGCCCCCATCTTCGCGGGATCATCCACCCGGATCCCCTGCAGGCCGAGCAGCTCGGCGTACCGCGCATAGGAGAAGTCAGGGAGCGCCTGGCTTTGGTCGAACCGGGGATCCCCTTCCATCTCGCGCTGTTCCCAGGTGACCTCGGCGAGTTCGCCGTTGTTGAGCACCATCACCACGAAGCGGGGATCCGCCCAGTCCGGCCACAGCCTGCTGACAGTGATCAGCTCCGCCAGACCGGCCATTTGCATGGCGCCGTCACCGGACAGCGCGATGACCGGACGCTCCGGATCGGCCAGTTTCGCCGCCAGTCCATAAGGAATGGAGCAGCCCATGCTGGCAAGGGTGCTGGAGAGGTGCGCCGGGACTCCGGCAGGAAGGCGCAGCTGCCGCGCGTACCAGTACACAACGCTGCCGACGTCGACAGCCACCTGTGCGTTGCCGGGCAGCCGGCCGCTGAGCTCACGCACGGCGAGTTCCGGGTTCACCGGCCGGGCGGGGGTTCCGGCGCGCTCGGCGGCGAGCCGGTGCCAGTCCTGGACAGCCTCTTCGACCCGGGTCCGCCACGCTGATTCCGGGCGCGCCTCCACCAGCGGCAGCAGCGCCTCCAGGCTGGCGGCCGCCTCTCCCGTGACCGCGGCTTCCACCGGATACCGGTTGCCGATGGCCGCAGCGTCAATGTCGATCTGGACGGCCCGCGCGGCACCGGGCGGCGGATAGAACTCCGTCCACGGGTCATTCGAACCCACGATCAGCAGGGTGTCGCACTCCCCCAGCACCACCCCGCTGGCGCTGGTGCCCAGATGCCCCATCACGCCGGCGGCCAGTGGATGCGACTCATCGACATAGGGCTTCCCCATGAGGGACGTGGTGATGCCGGCGCCGATTTTCTCTGCCAGTGCCTTGACCTGCGGCCAGGCTTCGCGCGCACCTTGACCGACCAGGAAGCCGACCCGGGCGCCTTCGTTGATCACCGCTGCCGCAGCTTCCAGGTCTGCCTGCCCCGGCACCAGGTGGGGCGGGCTCC
Organism: Arthrobacter sp. 7Tela_A1; assembly: GCF_049311065.1. Lineage (NCBI taxonomy): Bacteria > Bacillati > Actinomycetota > Actinomycetes > Micrococcales > Micrococcaceae > Arthrobacter > Arthrobacter sp. 7Tela_A1. Next base: position 24,965 of record NZ_JAXIOO010000044.1, read on the forward strand.
AGACGGGAGCGGTGGTGATGACGCCGTGTTCGTGCTCCAATTCCGGCGCCGGCGCCTGCTGGACATCATGCGGGATGATGACGACGGCGGGTCCCCGGTCCGCGAGCGCGGCCTTGAACGCCCGGTCCAGCACCAGCGGTATCTGCTCGGGGCTGTTGACCTGCTGGCGGAACGAGGACGCGACGTCGCGGGTGAGGTTCAGCAGGTCGATTTCCTGCATGTACGCGGAGCCCAGGACGGTCCGGGACTGCTGGCCGATGATGGCGACCACGGGCACACTGTCCATCTTGGCGTCATAAAGCCCGTTGAGCAGGTGCACGGCGCCGGGGCCCTGCGTGGAGAGCATGACCCCCACCCCGCCGGTGTACTTGGCGTGCCCAACAGCCATGAACGCAGCGTTCTCTTCATGCCGCACCTGCACGAACCGCGGTGCCCCTGAACGACGGAGGGCCCCCAGGACCGTGTTGATTCCGTCTCCGCTGTAGCCGAAGATGCGCTGCACCCCCCAGGCCTGGAGCCGGTCAACAATGACATCAGCGACGAGCCGCTCTCCCATAAAAGCCTCCTGTAATCAGCATGCTTACGGTAAGGCACCACTATTCCATTGAGTCCTGCGGACGTAAAAGCCCGGAGACCCCGACGGCCAGTCACAGTGAGTGGCACCCGTCACATGTGGCTTACTCTTGAGGCACTGCCCATTCCGCAACAACGACACCCGACTGGAGGTGCCGGTCATGCCTGTTTCCACCCCGCCGACCCACGGCGGACCAGTTCTCCGTGCCCCGGCCGGAGACTGCCGCACCAGCCGATTCTCCACAGCGCAGGCACCACTGGCCCAGAGACTGGATCTCTGGGAGGAATACAATGAGCAAGCCCTCTTCGGACTGCGGTGCAGCACACTCTCAGAGCGGAGCCTGCTGGCCACCCAGACCAACCTCGAGCTGGGCCGAATCCGCCTGACCCACATCAGCGGCAACGACCATGTGATCGAACGGGCACCGGAGAACATCCGCAGGAACCCGGTGGACGCGGTAATGCTCTGCCTGCTCCTCGAAGGGAAGGCATTTTTCTACCACGATGCCGGATGCGAGACCCTGACCGCCGGCGAAGCCGTTGTCTACGACGCCAACCGCCCCTTTATGTACGGGTTTTCCACGGACATGCGGCAGGTCATCATCGAGGTCCCCCGCACTGTCCTGCGGGAACTGGAGGTCCGCGAAGAGTATTTCAAGCCCCGCGTGCTGCACATCGCAGGCTCCCCCGCCGCCACGCACGCTGCGGCCACCGCCACCGCGGTCCTCGGCGCCTTCCGGAACCCGGCCGAGGATACCGCCGAACTCGAAACGAATGTCCTGGAGCTGTTTTCCCTTGTCACCGGCGATCCGGGAGCGGCGCCGTCGCTGGCCTACCTGGCAGCCGCACGCGGCTACATCCGGGCCAACCTGGGCAGTCCGGACCTGTCCCTTGCACGGGTGGCACGAGCCGTCGGCATCAGCGAACGCCACCTGACCCGGGTCTTCACTGACGCCGGCACCACCCCGGCAAAGTACGTTTTGGAAACCCGGCTGGCCCGTGCCCGTGAGCTCCTGGCAGCTCCCGGCCTCGCAGCCGCCTCCATCACCGAGGTGGCGGCTTCGGTGGGATTCGTCTCCGCCGCGCACTTCTCCCGCACTTTCCGCCACCAGTACGGCTGCACACCCCGGGAAGCGCGGCATTTTCCCCCGGGCTCCCCTGACGCCGGGCCGGCCTAACAGCGGAACGGGCATGGTCCCGGCTAGCGGGAAACCAGCCAAAGCCGGTGCCCTTGCCGGTTCCGGACATCGGATTGCCTGATCCGGACAATGCCTTCAGCCGACGCCTGAGCGGCGGACACAGTGGGATCTACATCACACCCAGTGTCATTCCGAAAGGCTCCCGACACCATGAAATCCTCTTCCCGCCACCTGCTGGGACTGCTCGCAGTTCCCGCGCTGGCTCTTTCCCTCGCCGCTTGCGGCGGCTCCGGCGACGCCGCATCGACCTCCGAAGCCACGGCCGGTTCCGCTGCAGTGGACACTGCAGCCCTTGAGACCATGCTCGCCGACTTCCAGAAGCCCCTCGAAGAAGAGGTGCCCACGGACTCAGCTCCCATCGCCGAGGGCAAGAGCATCGTCGTGATCCCCTGCACCTATTCCTCCGAGGCCTGCGCCCGCGGTGCGGATGCAGCCATGGAAGCTGCCGGTTCCCTGGGCTGGGAGACCCGCATGATCGATCCCGCCGGTAATCCGGAAAAGGCACGCCAGGCGGTCGAGCAGGCAATCCAGCTCGACGCTGACGGCATCATTTTCACCGCAGCGGTTGGCGACCAGATCGAAGGCGCCCTGCAGCAGGCCCGCGACGCCGGGATCTTCCTGGTCAACAGCATGTCCCCGGCCGATGACCGCTTCGACGTCGAAGTTGTCCCGGACGAAGACGTCTCCGGCAAGATGATGGCCGCCGCCATCGCCAACGACAGCAACGGAGAGGCCAAGATCCTCGTCACCACGGATCCGGCGTTCCCCTCCATCACCGCCCGGACCGAGGCGTTCACCAAGTGGCTTCCCGAGCTCTGCCCGGGCTGCGAGATCGTCGAAACCCTCGAGACCCAGATGTCCCAGCTGCAGTCGGGCCTGCCGCCGCAGATCCAGGCGACCCTGACCGCGAACCCGAACATCAACTACATCTGGACCCACACCGGAGCTGCTGTCGTCTCCAGCCAGGCAACCGTGGCACGCAGCGCCAACGGTGACACGATCAAGATGGTTTCCTACGACGGAAACTCTGCAAACCTGGCGCTGATCAAGGACGGCAAGAGCCAGTTTGCCGACGTCATCAAGCCCATGGAGCACACCGGCTACCTCTCCGTCCACGAGATGAACAAGCTGTTCGCCAACGGTGCCAGCGGCCACCAGATCATCGAGATGCCCAAGCGCCTCGTTGTTGCAGACACGCTGCCCGAACTGCCGTGGACCGGTGACTCCGACTGGAAGTCATCCTTCACCAAGATGTGGGAGAACGCGGGCTAGTTCCGCGGCACCCACAGCGGGGGGGGGCGCGAACGGGGGGGGCCCCGCCCGCAACACCCCCCCCCCCCCCCCCCG
>NZ_JAXIOO010000045.1:0-26941 GCF_049311065.1 Arthrobacter sp. 7Tela_A1
CAGCCCACGGGGTGGGCCGAACAGCCAGTTCAACCAATCAAAATAATTGGTATCAATAAACTTGGCACACTATTGAGTTCTCAAACAACAGTCGCATCCGGCCTACTCAGAAAAACCATTTCCGTTTCCGGCTGATTCTTTTTCTTTTCGCACCGCTGCGGTGTTTCATAATTCTATTTCATCGTTCCGGTTTTAGCAATTCGGCGGATTTCCGTGGAAATCGTTTCGAACCGGTCAAACCATCACTCCGAACCGCACGAAAGCATCCGGATTTTCTCCGAATGATTTGTGTGGGTTTTGTTTCCATTCCGACCATTCGCGGTCGGTGGCAACTCGCTCTACTTTACACACCCCGGGCAGTTCCCGCAACCTGGCAGGAATGTGTCTCCCCGCACGGCTCCGGTTGCCCTGATGCCCGCTCCCCCGGTCCCGGGTTCACCGTTCTTCCGTGGAAGCGCTAATCCATTTTAGGGAGTGGGAGGCCCCTCGATGCAAGTCCTGCAGCGGTGCCGGTGCTCACATGCCGGCGGCTCAGCCGGCAACGCGCAGATACTCCAGCTGTGCAGCGACCGAAAGCTCCGCGGCGCCCCTCACCGAGGCGGGTACATCCGCATAAACAGCGTCGGTGACTTCCTGCACGGAGGCATCGGCGCCAAGTTCTTGGAGGGCGGCCCGGATCTGGGCCAGGCGTTCATCCCTGTGGTCCCGGTACGTCAGGACCACGGACTCCAGGTTTTCCAGGTCAGGTCCGTGCGCCGGCAGGACTACAGCCGGACCGAGCGCACCCAGCTTCTCCAGGCTGGCCATAAAGTCCTGCAGGGTGCCGTCCGGGTAATCCAGCACAGTGGTGCCGCGTCCCAGGATGGTGTCCCCGGTCAGGACTGAACCGTTGGTGCCGTCTTCCGGGAGGAAGAAGCACACCGAGTCGGAGGTGTGTCCGGGCGTAGCAAGGACCTGGATTGTGGTGCCGCCGGCCTGAATGGCCTCGCCGTCGCGCAGCGGCTCGCCGCCGAAGCAGAACGCAGGGTCTGCGGCCCGCACCGGTGTGCCCGTCAGTTCATGGAACCGCTGGGCGCCTTCGGTGTGGTCGGGATGCCGGTGCGTGATCAGCACCAGCTCAACGTTCCCGGACGCAGCCAGAGCCGAGAGGTGCACCTCATCCGCCGGTCCCGGGTCAACAACCACAGTGGATCCGCCCTCTACGGCCGCGATGATGTAGCTCTTGGTGCCGTCCAGGCTCATGGGCCCGGGGTTGTCGGCCAGCCGGTACCGGGCGAGCGGGGTGCTGCGCACGATTTCGCCCGGCGCCGGCTGAACCGAAGCCGCCATCCTAGGCAAGCCGGGTCAGCCAGCCGCGGGTGTCTTCCACGGCACCGGTCTGGATGCCAAGGAGTTCCTCGCGGATGCTCATGGTCACGTCGCCTGCAACAGCGTCTGCGGAGCCGATGGTCTCCGTCTCGGACTTCAGCTCACCCACGGGTGTGATGACTGCGGCCGTACCGCAGGCAAAGACCTCTGTGATCTCGCCGGAGGCAACGCCGTCGCGCCATTCATCGAGAGTGATCTTGCGTTCTTCGACCTGCAGGCCCCGGTCCCGGCCGAGCTGGAGGACCGAGTCCCGGGTCACCCCGTGGAGGATGGTGCCCGAGAGTGCCGGGGTCACCAGCCGGCCGTCACTGAACACGAAGAACACGTTCATGCCGCCGAGCTCTTCGACTGCGTTGTCGTTGAATTCGTCCAGGAAGAGCACCTGCTTGCAGCCGTGGGCCTCGCCTTCCATCTGGGCGATCAGCGATGCTGCATAGTTGCCGCCGCACTTGGCTTCGCCGGTTCCGCCGCGGCCGGCGCGGGCGTACTTGGTGGAAAGCCAGATCGAGACGGGCTTCAGCTCGCCGCCGAAATAGTTTCCGGCGGGCGAGGCGATGACCCGGTACGAGACCTCGCGTGCGGGGCGGACACCCAGGAAGGGTTCGGTGGCGATCATGAAGGGGCGCAGGTACAGCGACTCCCCGTCACCGGAGGGAACCCATTCCCGGTCAACTGCGGCCAGCTGGCTGATGGACTCCAGGAACAGCTCCTCCGGCAGTTCCGGAAGGGCAAGGCGCCGGGCCGAGGCGTTCAGGCGTGCAGCGTTGGCCTCGGGGCGGAACGTCCAGATGGAACCGTCAGCGTGACGGTAGGCCTTCAGTCCTTCGAAGATTTCCTGGCCGTAGTGCAGGACCGCTGCGGCCGGGTCCATGACGATGGGACCGTAGGGCTCAATACGCGCGTTCTCCCAGACACCAACGCCGGTCTCATCCGCGCGGTAGTCAATGACTGCGGTGTGGTCCGTGAAGTGGTTACCGAATCCCGGATCCGCAAGGACCGCTGCGCGTTCCTCTTCGGACTTGGGCTGGGCGGATAGCTTCTGGGTGAACTCCAGAGCGCTGACAGACATTATTCCTCCACGGTGAACGGCCGTGCCGTTCGACGTTCCTATTGATCGGGTCACTGTTGAGCTTATGACACAGCTGCGGCGATCGCATCGCCGATTTCCGCGGTGGTGCGCGTATTTCCTGCACGGGACGCGACGTCGGACTCCACCGCCTGCTCCACCCGCTCGGCTTCGGCGTCGAACCCGAGGTGGTGCAGCATCAGGGCTGCGGAAAGGATGGCAGCGGTCGGATCGGCCTTCTGCTGGCCGGCAATATCCGGGGCCGAACCGTGGACCGGTTCGAACATGGACGGGAAGGTTCCCTCCATATTGATGTTTCCTGAGGCAGCCAGGCCGATTCCGCCCGTGACGGCAGCGGCGAGGTCGGTGATGATGTCGCCGAACAGGTTGTCCGTGACGATCACGTCGAACCGGGACGGGTTGGTGGTCAGGAAGATGGTGGCAGCGTCGACGTGGAGGTAGTCGGTCTCGACGTCCGGGAACTCCGCTGCTACGGACTCGAAGGTGCGCTTCCAGAGGCTGCCCGCGTAGACCAGCACGTTGTGCTTGTGCACCAGGGTGAGCTTCTTGCGCGGGCGTTCGCTGGCGCGCCGGAAGGCGTCGCGCACCACCCGCTCGACGCCGTGGGCAGTGTTCAGCGAGACCTCGGTAGCGATCTCGTGTTCGGTTCCGGTGCGCAGCGATCCGCCGTTGCCGGCGTAAGGTCCTTCGGTGCCTTCGCGGACCACGATGAAGTCGACGTCGCCGGGATTGGCCAGCGGGCTGGCAACCCCGGGGTAGAGCTTGGACGGGCGCAGATTGATGAAGTGGTCCAGGCTGAACCGCAGCTTCAAGAGCATCTCGCGCTCAATCAGGCCGGAGGGCATCTGCGTGTCACCGGGGGCAGCACCGACCGCTCCGAAGAGGATCGCGTCGTGGCCCTTGAGCGCCTCGAGGGTTTCGTCCGGAAGGGTTTCTCCCGTCCGGAGCCAGTGTTCGGCGCCGAGCTGGTACTCGGTCAGCTCGAACCGGGCGGGTCCGTCCTGCGTGACCGCTTTGAGGACCTTGACGGCCTCGGCAGTAACCTCGGGACCAATCCCGTCACCGGGAATGACGGCCAGGGAAATAACCTTCGACGCTTCTTCGCTCATACGGCAATTCTAGGAACCGCGTCCAGATAGCGGGCAACACAGTTCACATAATGAGACGCACGACGGCGGGACGCGGTCCCCGCTGTCCGTCCAGGTGCGGTGTGCAACGGGCCGGGGCAGGCTGGAGCCGTGCCGGTCCCCGGTCGCAGTGGCGGCTCCCCAAGTTCAGACCACGGCATGACGCCGTGGGCTCGCCGGCACCCCTAAAGTTGTTGTTCATGCTCCTGCACCAACGAATCTATGCCTGGACGCAGGCCAACCCGTTCAAAGTGGACCTGGCCGGTGCAGTCCTGGCCACCCTGGTTTTCGCCTTTCCGTTCCTGTTAGGCGGCTCCGGCTCGCTGGTCGAGTTTGTCCTTTCCGCAGCCATCACCATGCCTCTCGCCTGGCGGCGCACCCGCCCCGTGCCGGCAGCTGCCGTACAGGCGGCTGCGTGCCTGATCCAGCTTCCCGCGGTCCCCGTCACCGGACTGTTTGCGGACGTCTTCGTCCTCGCCATGGTGTACGCGCTGGCCGCCTACGCACCGCGCTGGGCCAGCCTGGCGGGCCTGCTGCTGGCCATGGCCGGCGGTGTGCTCTTTGTACTGCAGTACTTCTTCCTGCCCTCGCTGCAGGGCGGCACCCTGACCATGCAGCTGGGCGGGACAGCCATAGCGGTCTATCTGGTTGGCATCGTCTCCATCGAAGCGATCGTGCTGGTCTGCTGGACCCTGGGCGACCTGACCCGGACCCGCCGCCTGGCCATGGAATCGCTGCGCGACCGGGCCCGCCGCCTTGAAGTGGAGCGGCAGCAGGAACGGGACCTGGCAGCAGCGGACGAGCGGACGCACATCGCCCGGGAAATGCACGACATCGTGGCGCACTCGCTGTCGGTGATCATCACGCAGGCCGACGGCGCCAGGTATGCGAGCGCAGCGGACCCGGACATCGCGGTCTCGACGCTGGGCACCATCGCCGAGACCGGGCGCGGTTCGCTCCGGGAGATGCGGCGCCTGCTGGGGGTCCTGCGGGGGGATGAGCATTCCTCCACCCGCCCGCTGCCTACCCTCGCAGACGTCGGCGATCTGGTGGAGGGCGTCAAGCGCGCCGGACTGGACGTTCAGGTCAGGACGGCAGGTTCCATGCGCCGGGCGCTTCCGGCAGGTGCTGAGTTGACGGCCTACCGCGTGATGCAGGAATCCCTGACCAACGTGCTCAAACATGCCGGCCCCCAGGCCCGGGCATGGGTGGATCTCGAGTGGACGCCCCGCGGCCTGGCACTGACGGTCCAGGACGACGGACGCGGTGCCGGAGCGGACCAATCCCCCGCAGCCGCTCCCGGCCTTCTGGGCGGAAAGGCGCCGCAGGCCGCCGGTTCCGGACAGGGAATCAACGGAATGCGCGAACGCCTGGCCCTCTACGATGGAACGTTGGAGGCCTCCCCCGCACCAGGCGGCGGCTTCCGCGTCGCCGCATTCATTCCCTACACGGAGGCTTGATCCATGAGCACCCCCTCCCCCGAAACCGGGGAAGCCGTTCCGATCCGGGTCGCCCTGGTCGATGACCAGCAGCTGGTCCGCGGCGGCTTCAAGATGCTGGTCAACTCCCAGCCCGACCTCACCGTGGTGGCAGAAGCCGGGGACGGCGCGGAAGCCGTCCGGGTCCTGGGACAGGTAACCGCCGACGTCGTCCTGATGGATGTGCGCATGCCTGGCCTGAACGGGATCGAGGCCACCGAACGCATCCTGGAACGCGCCGGCCGGGGGGACGGTGAAACTCCGGTCAAGGTCGTCGTCCTGACAACCTTCGACCTGGACGAGTACGCCCTCTCAGCTATCCGGGCCGGTGCCAGCGGTTTCCTGCTGAAAGACGCCCCGCCGGAGGAACTGCTGGAGGCCATCCGGACTGTTTACCGAGGAGATGCGGTGATAGCGCCGTCGACCACCCGCCGCCTGCTGGACCATGTGGCACCCATGCTGCGCGAACCCACTGCCGAGGTCAGCCGGCACGCGGCAAGCGTGGAAACGCTGACTCCCCGTGAGCGCGAGGTGTTCACGCTCATTGCCGGCGGACTCTCCAATCCGGAGATTGCCGCCACGCTCTTCCTTTCCGAAGCCACGGTTAAGACGCACGTCGGACACATCCTGGCGAAACTCGGCGCCAGGGACCGTGTGCAGGCTGTTGTGATCGCCTACGAGACCGGTATCGTCGCCCCTTAACCAGGAGGTGGCCCGTGGCTTCCCTGAACGATGTCCGCTCCCCGCAGCTGATCCTGGCCCGGCTGGCGCAGGTGGACAGGGACGAACTCCAGGAACTGCTGCTTGAGTCCTACCGGCTGGCCGGCCCCCTTCCACCCACGGGATGAGACGGCGGCAGGAATAACCCAACCGCCCTCCGATGCCGGGGCTTGGCCACGGACCATAGCGTTGAGGGCATGACAACCCTTACTGAGCATTCCTCCGTTCCGGGCCCCGGCAGCTCCACGGCTGCCGCCGCCGCGCTGGCACTAAACAAGACCTACGGAAAAGGCGACACCGCCGTCCACGCGCTGCGCAACGTTGACGTGAGCTTCCAGACCGGGACCTTCACCGCCATCATGGGCCCCTCCGGCTCCGGCAAGTCCACACTGATGCATTGCCTGGCCGGCCTGGACTCTGCTGACTCGGGCCAGATCTGGATTGGCGGCACGGAGATCACCTCCCTCAAGGACGCGGAGATCACCCGCCTGCGCCGCGAGAGCGTCGGCTTTGTCTTCCAGTCCTTCAACCTGGTTCCCACGCTCACTGCCGAGCAGAACATCACCCTTCCCGTCGCCCTGGCCAATGGAAAAGTGGACGCTGCCTGGCTGCAGGAAATCACCCGCACGCTTGGTCTCGAGGGGCGCCTCAAGCACCGGCCGCACGAGCTCTCCGGCGGCCAGCAGCAGCGCGTGGCCGTGGCGCGGGCCCTGCTGACCCGCCCGCACGTGGTGTTCGGGGACGAGCCCACCGGCAACCTGGATTCCCGCTCCGGTGCTGAGGTGCTTTCCCTGCTGCGCCGCTCCTCCCGCGAAATGGGACAGAGCATCATCATGGTGACCCACGATCCAGTGGCCGCATCCTATGCAGACCGCGTGGTCCTGATGAACGACGGCGAGCTGGTGGGCGAACTCTCCCAGCCCACACCGGAGAGCGTCCTGGCAGCCCTCACGAAGCTGGGGGCATAAGCCGTGCTGCAGGTAGCCCTGGCGCAGGTGCGCCTGAATGCGCGCCGGTTCATCGCCGTCGCCGTGGCCGTGACAATCGCCGTCGGTTTCCTGACCGCCACATTGATCATCAATTCCTCGTCGAAGGCATCCCTGACCCAGAGCGTTGGGCAGTCCTTTCGGAACGCAGACCTGGTGGTCTCCTCCAATTACGACGAGGTAACCGAATCGTTCCCCGTCCTGGACGACAGGATCGCAGACCTGGCGCGCAGCACGGACGGAGTTGCTGATGCCTACACGGTTCGGCATGCTTCAGTCAGCGTCCGTGACGGCGACGGTACCTCCTATGCGCAGCTGTCGAACATCCCGGCGGACGCTTCCCTGCTCCCGGTCGGCGTCGCGCAGGGCAGCCTGCCGGCACAGGCCGGAGAGGTGGCGGTCGACCAGGTGACTGCCGACCGCCGGGGTATCACTCTCGGCTCGGTGCTGCCGGTAGCCTCGGCCATGGACCTTGCCGAAGATGCCCCCGAATCGGAACTGACCGTGACAGCACTGGTTGAGTCCTCTGTGGACCCGTCAATGATGGGGGCGGCACAGCTGTACGCCGTGGACACAACGGTGCTCCAGTTCGCTGACGCCGAGCGCGGGTACAGCACGATCCTGCTTGCCCTCGGCGAGGACGCCTCCGGCTCTTCCGTGCAGTCCTCCCTCTCCGAGGCACTTACCGGTGCGGGCATCAGCTCCGTTTCGGTGCGGACCGTTGAGGAAGAAACCACCGAGCTGATGGCCGGCCTTACCGACGGCCAGGACAGCCTGACCGTCATCCTGCTTGCCTTCGCAGCGGTCGCCCTGCTGGTCTGTGCCCTGGTCGTTTCGAACACGTTCTCAGTGCTGGTGGCCCAGCGCACCCGCGAGCTTGCCCTGCTGAGGTGCATCGGCGCCCGACGGGCACAGATCCGCCGTTCCGTGCTCGTCGAAGCCCTGCTGGTGGGGATCGTGTCCTCCGTGGCCGGCGTGCTGGCGGCGGTGGCCCTGGTAGGCGGAATCGTCGCCTACCTGCAGACCCTGCCGGAGAGCGGTTTCGCTACCCTCGCCGTTCCGCCGACGGCGGTTGCCGCAGGCTTCGCTGCCGGCGTCATCCTCACCGTCCTTGCTGCACTGGTGCCGGCCCGCGCCGCCACCGCCGTCGCTCCGCTGGCCGCCCTGCGTCCGGCCGATGACGTCCGCGCCGGTACCCGCCGGGGACGCGTCCGATTGGCCTCCGGGCTGGTGCTGATTGCAGCCGGCGCTGCACTGCTGGCCTTGGGCGCCACCGACGGGGACCTGGTCATCGCGCTTCCGGGCGGAATCCTCAGCTTCGTCGGAATCCTGATGTGCTCCACGCTTTTCATTCCGCCGCTGGTCCGCACTGTTGGTCTCCTGGCCTCGCCCCTGGGTGTTCCAGGCAAGCTGGCAGCCGTCAACGCAGTACGGAACCCGCAGCGGACGTCCGCAACCGCCTCGGCCCTGCTGATCGGCGTCACGCTCGTAGTCATGATGATGACGGGTGCCGCCACCGCCAGGAGTGCCTTCAACGACACACTCGCCGGCGAGTTCCCGGTGGACGTGACCGTCCGCGGAGCCCTACCCGTTGAGTCGCCGTTCACCGGAAACGACGCGGCTGCCGCTGCCGCGGTGGAGAACGTGGAACAGGCGGCGTTGCTGCCCCTCGCCGGGCTGTTGGGCAGCGGAGGGGAAGAAACCCCCGTCTATTCCCTTGATGCCGCTGACAGCTCCGTCCTGCTGGATGCCTCCATGGTCCCCGTGGACGGTGCCATCATGATGCCCCAGGGAACACAGGCACAGACCGTCACGGTGCGGGGAGCCGCCGGGGACGTGGAATTGGACGTTGTGACTTCGTCGAGCCGTTCTTTCCCCGCCCTTGTCTCAGCCGAGACGGCCCGGACGCTGGGCGGTGTACCGGAGCAGCAGACACCGGAACGCTTCCAGCCGCAACCGCTGCTGTGGCTTGCCGTTGCCGATGGCCTGAACACCTCGCAGATCCTGGAACTCCAGTCGGCGCTTGCCGAGGCGCTGAACATTGAGGAATACCAGATCATGGGTTCCGTCATCGAGCGGGCCGCCTACGAGCAGGTGATCGACGTCCTCCTCATGGTGGTCACGGGATTGCTGGGAGTCGCCGTCGTTATTGCCCTGGTGGGCGTGGCCAACACTCTTTCGCTCTCTGTGCTGGAACGCACCCGGGAATCTTCCCTGCTGCGGGCCCTGGGACTGACCAGACGCCAGCTGCGGGGGATGCTGGCGCTGGAAGCCGTGCTGATCGCGGGGGTCGCCGCGTTGTTCGGGCTCGGCCTCGGCGCGGTGTACGGCTGGCTGGGCGCCCAGTCCGCGCTTGGTGCCTTCGCCGACGTGGCTCCGGTCCTGCCCTGGGCACAGCTGGGCGGAGTGCTGGCGGTGGCCGTGGCGGCCGGGCTGGCGGCCTCGCTGCTTCCGGCGCGCCGGGCCGCGCGCCTCTCCCCTGTGGCCGGGCTGGCAGCCGACTAGCCGAAACCCAGGCGAGCAGGCGCGCGGGGGCGCCAAAGGGACGCCGCCTCGCGTTTTGTCCGCCTGATCTGCAAAGATACAAAGCACACTGATAATCCCGGCGCCACACCGCCGTACCGGAAGCAGAGAAGGAGCCGCAATGCCGCAGACAGCGACCGGAAGGACACCCCGGCACGAGTCACTGGCCGCCTACCTGGATGACCACCTGCTCGCCGCCGAAACCGGGGTCCGGCTTTTCAAGGCAGCCCGGAAGACGTGGGAGGGCACGGAGCACGAAAAGGTCTTTGCGCAGCTCGTCGAACAGATCTCCGACGAGCGGGACGAGCTGGAAACCCTCATTCTCGCCCTTGGCTACCAGCGCAATCAGATCAAGAAGGCGCTGGCATGGGTCGGGGCTGCCGTCGGCCGGACGGGCCCGATCAATCCGCTCGGTACCGGCAGGGGCCCCACCGGACAGCTGGAGCTGGAAACCCTGCAGGCGATCGTACGCGCCAAGGAATGCCTGTACCGGACCTTGCTGGTCCTTTCGGCCCACGACCACCGGTTCCATGCCCCGCGGATCCGCGAGATGCTCGAGCTCGCGCAGCAGCAGCAGGATGCCGTGGCCAAGGTCATGGAAGAAACCGTTCCCGCCCGTTTCCTGACCTAACCCCCCTGTTTCACCGAGATAGCAGAAACTGCACGTACCAGCGCCGGTACGTGCAGTTTCTGTTATCTGGATGGGGGTTACTCGGCCGGTTCCTCGTACTTCGGGAAGATCGGCGCCGGAGCGGGCAGTTCGGTGCCCGGGACCAGCGGGGAGCCGAGCGCTGCGAAAGCGCGGGACTCGCCGTCGGGCTGGCCCAGCACATCCAGCAGCTTGCCGGCACTGCCTGGCATGACCGGCTGGATGAGGATGGCGACGATCCGCAGCACTTCCAGCGTCACGTACAGCACGGTGTTCATGCGCTCGACGTCGGTCTTCCGCAGCACCCACGGAGCCTGCTCCGCGAAGTACGCATTGGTATCGCCAAGAACCTTCCACGTCGCTTCAAGCGCACCGTGGAAATCCTGTGCGTCGTAGGCCTCGCGCGAAACCTGCAGCAGCTTTCCGGCGGCTTCGAGCAGCGCTTGGTCCTCTGCGGTGAACTCCCCCGGCTGCGGAACAGCGCCGGCGCAGTTTTTGGCCACCATGGAAAGGGACCGCTGGGCGAGGTTGCCCAGGTTGTTGGCGAGGTCGGAGTTCATCCGGCCCACCACGGCCTCGTGGTTGTAGGAACCGTCTGCACCGAAAGGCACTTCCCGCAGCAGGAAGAAGCGGACTGAATCCAGTCCGTACTGGTCGGCCCAGTCCTTGGGCGCCACTACGTTGCCCAGCGACTTGGACATCTTCACGCCCTTGTTGTGCAGGAAGCCGTGAATCATGATCCGCTTGGGCAGTTCCAGCTTGGCGGACATGAGGAACGCCGGCCAGAAGATGGCGTGGAAGCGGGAAATGTCCTTGCCGATCACGTGCACGTCTGCCGGCCAGTACTTCTTGAAGGTTTCACTTTCGGTGTCGGGGAAGCCGACGCCGGTGAGGTAGTTGGTCAGCGCGTCCACCCACACGTACATCACATGGTCCGGGTTTCCGGGAACGGGTACGCCCCAGTCGAAGGTGGTGCGGGAGATCGACAGGTCCTCAAGGCCACCCTTGACGAAGCTGATGACCTCGTTGAACCGGGAGCGCGGTGCAGCGAAATCCGACTGGGACTCATACAGCGCCAGCAGCTTGTCCTGGTAAGCGGAGAGGCGGAAGAAGTAGCTTTCCTCCTCCGTCCAGGTCACCTCCGTGTCGGTTTCCTTGGAGTAGCGCACGCCGTCTTCGCGGACTTCGGTCTCGTCTTCGCTGTAGTACGCCTCATCGCGGACTGAATACCAGCCGGAGTACTTGGACAGGTAGATGTCGCCGTTCTCCTCCATCCGCTTCCAGATGGCCTGGGCTGCGGCATAGTGGTCGGCGTCAGTGGTGCGGATGAAGCGGTCATAGGAGGTGCCCATGTCCGCTTCCATCTGCTTGAAGGCCGCGGAGTTCCGGTCCGCCAGCTCCTTGGCGGTGATGCCTTCCTTGTCCGCGGACTGCTGCATCTTCAGCCCGTGCTCGTCCGTACCCGTCATGAAGAACACGTCGTAACCGTCCAGCCGCTTGAAGCGGGCCATGGCGTCGGTGGCGATGTGCTCGTAGGCGTGCCCGATGTGCGGCTGGCCGTTGGGATAGGAGATGGCTGTGGTGATGTAGAACGGGGTCTTGGAGTCGGTTGAAGTCACATTAGAAAATTACCCTGTTTCGGCGGGGCTTGTCGCTTCGGGTCAGGCTTCACCCCGGCCCGAAGCAACGTGCGTCACTGTGCGTCCCGCTCCAGCACCGACGTTAGTACCGGGGAGGTGGCTGCCAGCCCGGCACGCACCAGGAGAATGCCGACCACCACGCAGCCGGCCAGGAACGCCATGGCCACGGGGTTGAAGAGTATCGCCGCACCGGTGACGGGGAACAGCAGAACGGCAGAGACGGCCGCGGAAGCGGCGCTGACCAGCACCACCGGCTGCATCACTGCACCGGTGCGCGCCGCGTCAATAACTTCCCTGGGCATTCCCATCCGGTGCAGGCTGCGGTACAGCTCTGCCCGGTCGAGGACCGTCGCTGCCTGGTTGATGCCGGCGGAGCAGGCCACCATCAGGAAACCGGCGATGACGGTAATGAAGACTCCGGTCATGACGTCCTGGAGCAGGAAGTCTTCCGGCCCTTCGGACTGCGCGGTCTGCAGCAGTGCAGCCCCGGCACCGGCCACGACGGCGGTGAAGCACACCATGGAGAGCGCACTGACCTGCCGCCAGGCGGCCTTTGGTGCATCCAGTACGATTCGGGCCGCGAGCAGTGCCTGCGGGGTGGCGGCCCGATGCAGGCGCCGCTTCGCCGAAACAGTTACCAGCCACGGCCCCACCAGGTTCAGGACAGCGAGGCCTCCTGCGAAAGCGCCGAAGAGAACGGCCAGGGCCAGCGCCGCCGCACCGACGGGCGTCAGCAGGGCTGCGATACAGAGCACCACGATGAGCACCGCAATGCCTGCGCGTGACCAGTGGACTTTCTGCGCATCGGCGCGGGTACGCACGCCCAGCGGAGAGATAACCACCCGGCGCAGGCTGATCACTGAGCTCACCACCGCAAGGGCGACGACGGCGGCAACGCCTGCGACGGCGGCTGCCGGATGAAGCCAGTAGGCACTGCCCAGCGGAGCTCCGCGGAAGTGGATGAGCTGCACGAACGGTGCGAACACGACGTAACCCAGTACACCGGCCAGGGCACCGGCGAAGGCCTGCGCTGCGGCTTCGAGGACCGTTACCTGCCTGACTGTCCGGGCAGTGGCACCGAGCAGCCGCAGGGTGGACAGGTGCTCGTCCCGGCGGCGGGCAGACAGGCGCGCCGCTGAACCGCCCAGGGTCAGAAGCGGCAGCACCAGGAGGATGAGGGCAAAGCCTGCCAGCAGCAGGTACAGGGACCCTTCGTCATCTCCCCACTGGGTGAAGGACAGCGCCCCGGCGAGCACCGTCAGCAGCAGGGTGGTGACGACGGCGAAGGACGCTGCGGGCAGCAGTGCGGCGGCAGATCCTGAGGTGCCTGGCCGGTTCAGCAGCCACGTAAGCCGCAGTGGCACCGCCCACGGGGAGGCATCCACAGCACGCACCAGGACGGAAGAGGCACTCATCGGGCCACACCGGCGGTATCGGCCACGATCCGCCCGTCGGCCAGCGTCACGACCCGTCCGCACCAGCGGGCAACCTCCGGGTCATGGGTCACCACCACCAGTGCGCGTCCGGTTCCGGCTACGGACTGCAGCAGCAGCGCCATAACGTCTGCGGAAGTACGCGAGTCCAGTGCCCCGGTGGGTTCGTCGGCGAACAGCACCCGCGCTCCGTTCACCTGGGCCCGGGCAATTGCCACCCGCTGCGCCTGCCCGCCGGAAAGTTCACCAATCCGGCGCCCCTCCATCCCGGCGAGCCCCAGTGCGGCAAGGGCCGCGGCGGCCGCGTGTTCGGAGGCGGGGCGCGGAGTACCGTTCAGCATCAGGGCCAGCGCTACGTTTTCTCCGGCTGTCAGTTCGGGGATCAGCAGGCCCTGCTGGAAGACAAATCCAAACTCGGTGCGGCGCAGCGCGGACCGAGCCTCATCGTCCAGCGAGGTGACTTCCACGGACGCGGCCCCGGCATACCGAACGCTTCCTGCATCCGGGAGCACAATTCCGGCCAGGCAGTGCAGCAGGGTGGTCTTACCCGAACCGGAGGCACCCATGACAGCGGTCGCTTCGCCGGGCCGCACCTGCAGGCTGACACCGGCCAGCGCGGTCGAGTTTCCGTAGGACTTGGTCAGGTTGGCGGCCGCAAGCAGGGGCTCGCCGGGCAGGGAATCACTCATGGATCCATCCTGTCCCGGAGGCAGCCTGCCGCACATCGCCTTCCGGCCTGAATTGGGAGGCATCGGCGTCGTACTGAGGGTGGAGACCACGCCGGACGCAATGCTCCCCCGGACGCAGGAAAGGCCGGCTCCAAACGGAACCGGCCTTTCCTCACATCAGGGCGAAATCAGTCCTGCAGGTCCACTTCCCGTGCCACGGTTGCACCGATGGCGTCGCGGACGGATTCAAGCACGTCCTGCGGCACGGAGGAATCCACCGTCAGCAGGGACAGCGCCTGGCCGCCCTCGGAGTTACGGGCCACCTGCATGCCGGCGATATTGATGTCTGCTTCACCCAGGATCCGGCCCAGGGCGCCGATGACGCCGGGACGGTCCTGGTAGATCAGCACCAGCAGGTGCTCGCTGATCGGGATTTCCAGATCGTAGCCGTTGACGCCAACGAGCTTCTGGATCTGCTTCGGACCGGTCAGCGTGCCGGAGACCTCCAGCTGGGTGCCGTCAGAGAGGGCACCGCGGATGGTGAGCAGGTTGCGGTAATCGTCGACGTCGGGCGTAGTGAGCAGGCGGACTGCAATGCCGCGCTGTTCAGCCAGCACCGGCGCATTCACGTAGGAAACCTGCTCCGAGACGATGTCCGTGAAGATGCCCTTCAGCGCTGCCAGTTCCAGTGCCTTGACGTCCAGTGACGCGATCTCGCCGGCCACCTCGATGTCGATGGCGGTCACAGAGTCGGAGGACAGCGCAGTGAAGATCCGGCCCAGCTTCTCGATCAGCGGGATACCCGGGCGGACGTCCTCGGCGATGACGCCGCCGGCGACGTTCACGGCGTCGGGCACCAGTTCGCCGGCAAGTGCCAGGCGGACCGACTTGGCGACCGAAATTCCGGCCTTCTCCTGGGCTTCGTCCGTCGAAGCGCCCAGGTGCGGGGTCACGATGACGTTGTCCAGTGCCATGAACGGCAGGTCCGTGCTGGGTTCCTTGACGAAGACGTCGACGCCGGCACCGGCGATCTTGCCCTCGGTCAGGGCCGTGTAGAGAGCCTCTTCATCCACGAGGCCGCCGCGGGCGACGTTGATGACGTAAGCGGTGTCCTTCATCTTCTCGAACGCTTCCGCGCCGAGCATGCCCAGGGTCTCGGGGGTCTTGGGCATATGGATCGTGACGAAGTCCGACTGCTCCAGCAGCTCATCCAGGGTGACCAGCTTGACGTTCAGCTGGGCAGCGCGGGCAGAGGTGATGTAAGGGTCGTAGGCCAGGACCTCGGTGCCGAAGCCCTGGACGCGGGCGGCAACCAGGGCGCCGATGCGGCCCAGTCCGATGATGCCGACCTTCTTTTCGAAGAGCTCGGTACCGCTGTACTTCGAGCGCTTCCATTCCCCGCCCTTGAGGGCGTTGGAGGCCTGCGGAATGTGGCGGGCCAGGGAGAGGATATGGCCTACGGTCAGTTCAGCCGCGGAGATGATGTTCGACGTCGGCGCGTTGACGACCATGACGCCGGCCTGGGTGGCCGAACGGATGTCAACGTTGTCCAGGCCCACGCCGGCACGGGCAATGACCTTGAGTTTCTTGGCGGCCGCAATCGCTTCGGCGTCGACCTGGGTGGCTGAGCGCACCAGGATCGCGTCGACGTCCTCAATGGCGGACAGCAGCTGGGAACGGTCTGCTCCATCGGTCTGGCGGATCTCGAAATCGGGGCCGAGGGCCTCAACCGTGGCCGGGGAGAGCTCCTCCGCGAGGAGTACTACTGGTTTGGTGGCAGTCACCGATGACCTCTTTAGCTGTGTGTCGATGTGGTTTTGGGTATTTCACGCCGGAGGCCGGACCCTTGTGCAGGGCCCGGCCTCCTTACCGAAACGGCTTGCTTTTTAAGCGTAACGCTCGGGTTCGGACACGAATAATCCGTGTCTTTGTTACTGGCGGAACTAGCGCGCGACGTTGCCTTCGGTGTAGTCGTCATCAGACTTGATCCAGGAGAAGAGCTTGCGCAGTTCGCGGCCGGTGGCCTCGATCGGGTGGTCCTCACCCTTCTGGCGCAGTTCCTTGAACTCCGGAGCGCCGGCATCCTGGTCATCGATGAAGCGCTTGGCGAAGGCACCGTTCTGGATGTCCGCGAGGACAGCCTTCATGTTTTCCTTCACCTCGGGGGTGATGACGCGCGGGCCGGAGACGTAGTCGCCGTACTCGGCAGTGTCGGAGACGCTCCAGCGCTGCTTGGCGATGCCGCCCTCAACCATCAGGTCCACGATCAGCTTGAGCTCGTGCAGCACCTCGAAGTAGGCGACCTCCGGCTTGTAGCCGGCTTCGGTCAGGGTCTCGAAGCCGTACTGGATCAGCTGGGAAGCGCCGCCGCAGAGGACAGCCTGCTCGCCGAACAGGTCGGTTTCGGTCTCTTCGGTGAAGGTCGTCTCGATGACGCCGGCACGGGTACCGCCAATGGCCTTGGCGTAGGAGAGCGCCAGGTCCTTGGCCTTGCCCGAGGCATCCTGCTCCACGGCGATCAGGTCGGGAACGCCGCGGCCTGCTTCGAACTCGCGGCGCACGATGTGGCCCGGGCCCTTCGGAGCAACGAGGGCGACGTCGACGTCGGCCGGGGGCTGGATGTAGCCGTAGCGGATGTTGAAGCCATGTCCGAAGAACAGGGCGTCGCCGGACTTGAGGTTCGGGGCGATCTCTTCGGCGTAGACGAAGCGCTGGACCTGGTCCGGGGTGAGGACCATGATCAGGTCCGCCTCGGCAACGGCGTCGGCAACGCTGAGGACCTTCAGGCCTTCGGCTTCTGCCTTGGCACGGGACTTGGAGCCTTCCTTGAGGCCAACGCGGACATCAACACCGGAGTCGCGCAGGCTCAGGGCGTGTGCGTGGCCCTGGCTGCCGTAGCCGATGACGGCGACTTTGCGTCCCTGGATGATCGACAGGTCGGCGTCGTCGTCGTAATACATGTCAGTCACTGAAATATCTCCTGTTTGGGGTCTTGGATGAAGGTTGTGGTGGAGCCTCAGGCGCTGCGCAGCGCGCGGTCACTCATGGACTTCGCGCCGCGGCCAACTGCCAGGGTTCCGGATTGAACAATTTCGCGGATGCCAAAGGGCTCCAGCACTGACAAGAGTGCATTGAGCTTATCGGCGGTGCCTGTTGCTTCAACGATCAGGGAGTCTGTGGACACATCTACCACTGAAGCACGGAACAGCTCGGCTGCCTGGGTTACCTGCAGCCGGGTTGCGGCATCCGCGCGAACCTTGACCAAGATGTGGTCGCGTTGCACGGAAGACTCGGGAACCAGCTCGACGATTTTGATGACGTTGACGAGCTTGTTCAGTTGCTTGGTGACCTGCTCCAGCAAGTCACCCTCGGCTTCGACGACGACGGTAATGCGGGAAAGTCCCGCAACTTCCGACGGGCCGACAGCCAAAGAATTAATGTTGAACGCCCGGCGGGCGAACAGGGACGCGACCCGGGTCAGGACACCGGGAACGTCTTCAACCAGCACGGAAAGGGTGTGGCGTGCCATGTCCCTACTCCTCCTCTTCCCAGGTGGGCGTCATGTTGCGGGCAATCTGGATGAGGTCATTGCTGACCCCTGAGGGGACCATCGGCCACACCATCGAATCACGGCTGACCACGAAGTCGATGACAACCGGCCGGTCGTTGATTTCCAGTGCCTGCTTGATCGTGGCGTCGATGTCCTCTTCGCGTTCGCAGCGCAGGCCCACACAGCCGTAGGCATCAGCGAGCTTGACGAAGTCCGGAACGCGCACGGTGTCATGCCCGGTGTTCAGGTCGGTGTTGGAGTAGCGGGACTCGTAGAAGAGCGTCTGCCACTGGCGCACCATGCCCAGGGAGGAATTGTTGATGATGGCCACCTTGATCGGGATGTTGTTGATCAGGCAGGTTGCCAGTTCCTGGTTGGTCATCTGGAAGCAGCCGTCGCCGTCGATGGCCCAGACCACCCGGTCCGGGTTGCCCACCTTGGCGCCCATGGCCGCGGGAACGGAGTAGCCCATGGTGCCGAGGCCGCCGGAGTTCAGCCAGGCGCGGGGGCGTTCGTATTTGATGAACTGGGCGGACCACATCTGGTGCTGGCCCACTCCTGCCACGTAGACGCCCTCCGGGCCGGTGAGTTCACCGATCCGGCTGATGACGTGCTGCGGGGCAACATGTCCGTCTTCGGGTTCCGTCCAGCCGGTCGGGTAGGTCTCCCGCAGGCGGGAAATCACCGACCACCAGGGCGCGATGTCCGGGGTTCCGGTCGCCTCGAACTGGGCCCGCACAGCTTCGGTGAGTTCGGGAATGATCTCCTTCACGGAGCCGACGATCGGCACGTCAGCTGTCCGGTTCTTGGAGATCTCCGCCGGGTCGATGTCCGCGTGGATGACCTTGGCACCGGGGGCGAAGGAGCTGAGGACGCCGGTGACCCGGTCATCGAAACGTGCGCCGAGGGTGATCAGCAGGTCGGACTGCTGCAGGGCAGTAACTGCGGACACGGATCCGTGCATGCCGGGCATGCCGACGTGCTGCGGGTGCGAATCCGGGAAAACACCGCGGGCCATCAGGGTGGTCACCACCGGAGCGCCGACTGTTTCGGCAAGTTCCAGCAGTTCAGCCGAGGCATCGGCCTTCAGGACGCCGCCGCCCACGTAGAACACAGGCCGCTGTGCTGCCGCGATGAGGCGGGAGGCTTCACGTACCTGCTTGGAGTGGCCGCGGACGACGGTGCGGTAGCCCGGCAAGTCGATCTTCGGCGGCCAGGAGAACGTCATCTTCCCCTGCTGCGCGTCCTTGGTGATGTCTACCAGGACGGGGCCGGGGCGGCCGCTGGTGGCGATGTGGAACGCCTCGGCGAGCACCTTGGGGATGTCTTCGGCATTGGTCACCAGGTAGGAGTGCTTGGTGATCGGCATGGTGATGCCGACGATGTCCGCTTCCTGGAACGCGTCGGAGCCGATCACGGCACTGGAGACCTGGCCGGTGATGGCAACCATGGGCACGGAGTCCATGTGTGCGTCAGCGATCGCGGTGACCAGGTTCGTGGCGCCGGGGCCCGACGTCGCAATGCAGACACCTGCGCGGCCGGTGACCATGGCATAGCCCTCGGCAGCGTGGCCGGCACCCTGTTCGTGCCGCACGAGGATGTGGCGGAGCTTGGTGGAGTCCATCAGCGGATCGTAGGTGGGCAGGATTGCTCCGCCCGGGAGGCCGAAGACGTCGTCGACTCCAAGTTCCTCCAGTGACCGGACGATGGCCTGCGAGCCGGACATCTCGGTGGGCGGTACTACGTTGTTCGGACCCTGGACGCGCGTGTCCAGCGCCTCAGTCTGCGCCGCAGCAGAAAAAGCAGCATCTTTGGTCTTGGCATGCACGGCCCGTGCCGGGCTTGCCTTCTGTGCCATCAGCGAGGGGCTGATCGGCGATCCCTTACTCATTGGAAACTTCCTTTGCGGATACATATCCAGTTGTTCTGATGCGGCGGCCGCCCGGGCGGTAAGTCCGGAGCAGTCTTTGTGCTTTCTGAAGCCAATAAAAAAACCCCTCGTGCCTGTTGGCTCCGTAGGGGTCCGCGCGTGACGTCTTTTTCAAGTCGGGCTGTTACGCCACGCGCTCGGTAAGGACGACGGTTACGATCTGCATGAGTTCAGTGTTCCCCTCCCCCGCTGACGGTGTCAACCGGAGACCATTCCGTCTCATTATATGAGACGAATCAGTCCGCCCTCTGGACACCACGCCGCAACGGCCATGCCCCGCCCCCACAAGGCGGCAGGGCTCCCACTCCGCGTTAGCGGGTTTTAAGCCCCGCCCCCACAAGGCGGCAGGGCTTAATAAGGTTGAAACCCTGTAGGGGCCCCCATCGGAAGGCGCTCTGGACGCCTTCCGATTGGGGAAGGGTTTCAACCGCAGTAAGCCCCGGTGGACGCGGAGTTGACCATCTTGGCGTACTTGGACAGCACACCCTTCGTGAATTTGGCCGGCAGCGGCTCCCAGCCGATCTTGCGGGCTTCGAGCTCTTCGGGCTCTACCAGCAGGTCGAACGTGCGGGCCGCGATGTCTACGCGGATGCGGTCTCCGTCCTTGACGAAGGCGATGGGGCCGCCGTCGACTGCTTCGGGAGCGACGTGGCCGATGCACAGGCCGGTGGTGCCGCCGGAGAAGCGGCCGTCCGTCAGCAGCAGCACATCCTTGCCCAGGCCGGCACCCTTGATGGCACCGGTGATGGCGAGCATCTCGCGCATTCCCGGTCCGCCTTTGGGGCCTTCGTAGCGGATGACGACGACGTCGCCGGCGTGGATGTCTCCGGCATCAAGTGCGTCCAGCGCACCCTGCTCGCGTTCGAAGACGCGGGCGGTGCCCTCGAAGACATCGGCGTCGAAACCGGCACTCTTGACGACGGCGCCTTCCGGAGCCATGGAACCGTGCAGGATGGTGATGCCGCCGGTCTTGTGGATCGGGTTGTCCATCGCGCGCAGGACCTTGCCGTCGGGATCCGGCGGATTGATCGAGGCAAGGTTCTCCGCCACGGTCTTTCCGGTGACGGTGAGGCAGTCGCCGTGCAGCAGTCCGGCGTCGAGCAGTGCCTTCATGATGACCGGCACGCCGCCGATCTTGTCGACGTCGAACATCACGTAGCGGCCGAACGGCTTCAGGTCACCCAGGTGCGGGATCTTGTCGCCGATGCGGTTGAAGTCCTCCAGCGTCAGGTCCACTTCGGCCTCACGGGCGATGGCCAGCAGGTGCAGGACGGCGTTGGTGGAGCCGCCAAAGGCCATGGTCACGGCGATGGCGTTCTCGAAGGCCTTCTTGGTCATGATGTCGCGGGCAGTGATGCCCTTGCGCAGCAGGTTGACCACGGCTTCGCCGGACTTGCGGGCGAACTCGTCGCGGCGGCGGTCGGCCGAGGGCGGAGCAGCGGAACCCGGCAGGGACATGCCGAGCGCCTCGCCGATGCAGGCCATGGTGTTGGCGGTGTACATGCCGCCGCAGGCGCCTTCGCCCGGGCAGATGGCACGTTCGATGGTGTCCAGGTCCTTGAGGCTCATCTTGCCCGCGGCGCAGGCACCGACAGCTTCGAAGGCGTCAATCAGGGTGACTTCCTTCTCGGTGCCGTCTTCAAGCTTGGCGAAACCGGGCATGATCGATCCGGCGTAGAGGAAGACGCTGGAGAGATCCAGGCGGGCAGCGGCCATCAGCATGCCGGGCAGGGACTTGTCACAGCCGGCCAGGAGCACCGAACCGTCAAGGCGTTCAGCCATCATGACCGTCTCCACCGAGTCGGCGATGACCTCGCGGGAGACCAGGGAGAAGTGCATGCCTTCGTGTCCCATGGAAATGCCGTCGGACACTGAAATGGTGCCGAACTGCATCGGGAAACCGCCGCCGGCGTGGACGCCTTCCTTGGCACCCTGGGCCAGGCGGTTGAGGGACAGGTTGCAGGGGGTGATTTCGTTCCAGGAACTCGCAATGCCGATCTGCGGTTTGGCGAAGTCGTCATCTCCCATGCCAACGGCACGGAACATGCCGCGTGCAGGCGCCGCATGGATTCCGTCAGTTACCACTCGGCTGCGGGGTTTGATGTCAGGGGTGTTCTCCATGCTCATACTCAAAATCCTATTCCTTTGCCCCGCCTGCCTGCGCATCGCCGCCCCGCACATCTAAAAGGAGCCTGCTTTGTTACGCGCGGGTTACGTTCAGCGGACGGCAGGATGAAACCTGCGCCCCGCCAGCCGCCTTCTCCCCCGCCGGGGCTCCCTGTCCATACACTGGGGAGCATGACACTGGAATCCGGACTGCCAGAAGACCCAGCCAGCGATGCCCTGAAAGCCTCGCTCCGCCGGGTGTTCGACTCCCAGATTCCCAATTACGGCGATTACAACCTTGTCTGCGCCACCCCGGCCGCAGGCTCTTCCGGATTCTTCGTCCTGGGCTACCGCTGGCGCCCGCCGGAGCTGGTCTTCGCGCCGTTCTCGGTGGATTCAATGGAAAGCGTGGATCCGCCCACGTCGGTGAACTCCACCAACCTCTCGCACGCGGACGAGGTGGCCCCCGAGAGCTACGAAGTCGGGACGACGGCGGGGCGTGTCTTCCGCTTTTCGGTCGTGTCCCAGCCAGAACTGCCTCCTGCAGGCGGCGGATCTCCCCGGCGGCTGGAACAGGACGGGGACTGCGAGGATTTCAATTCGTTCCTGGACACCTTCCTGGAACTCGGCTGAGCGGAAGGCCGTAAGCGCTTAGGCCCAAGGACCGCGCTGCACAAGGTTCAGCGGCTCGCGCCCCTCGGCCAACCGGGTTACCTGGCGGTGCAGGAATCCCTGGATCCGCGGGGTGAAGGCCTCAGAGTTGCCTCCAACATGCGGGGTGATGATCACGTTCGATGCCTTCCACAGCGGATGGTCCGCCGGGAGCGGTTCGGGATCAACGACGTCGAGCGCTGCCTTCAGCCGCCCGGACAAGATTTCCGCTGTCAGCGCCCCGGTGTCTACGACGCCGCCGCGCGCGACGTTGACGACCAGCGCTCCGTCGGGCAGCGCGGCCAGGATCCGGGCATCAACCAGGTGTCGGGTCTGTTCGTTCAGCGGTGTGATCAGGACCATTACGTCCGCGGAAGCTGCAAGGTCAACGAGTTCGTCCGTGCCGTGCACATGGCCGTACCCGTCGTCACGCGCCTGGCTGCCCACCCGTGTCAGTTCGACCTCGAAGGGTTCCAGGCGGGCCGCGATTTCCCTGCCAATCCCGCCGACGCCAACCAGCAGGATGCGCCGGTCCGCCAAGCCCGGATAGCGGCTGGGATTCCAGCGGGCCTCCTGCTGGTCCCGCACCGCCGCATCGATGCCCCGCAGCGAAGCCAGCATCAGGCCAAGCGCGAGTTCGGCGGTCGCTGCTGCATGGACGCCGGCTGCGCTGGCCACCGCGGTGCCGGTTCCCACAAGTTCGGGCAGGCCGTCATGACCGGTGGTCTGGGCCTGGAGGAGCTTGAGGTCCGGGACCCGCGCAAGGCTCTCCTGCCAGGCCTTGCCTCCGGTGTAGGGAGCTACCACCGCATCGATGTCCGCATACTCGATCCCGTCCGGATCGCCGTCGAAATCCCAGACCGCGGCGCTGATTCCGGCGGGAAGCGGCTGGAGCGCCTCGTAGAGTTCGGCGGTGGGCACGGTGATGGTGCGGATTTTCTGGGGCTCTGGTGACATGCCCAAAGCCTAGCGGTGCAGCCGGCGGCTCCGGCAAACGAAAACGCCCCGGTCCGGAGACCAGGGCGTTTTGCTCATGTGCGCGAGGAGGGACTTGAACCCACACGTCCGAAGACACTGGAACCTAAATCCAGCGCGTCTGCCAATTCCGCCACTCGCGCGCGGCCCGGCCGGGATTCCCCGGCCAGAGGCCAGCCCTTAGTCTACCTGAGAATCAGTCGAGACCGAGATCACGACGGAGTTTCGCAACATGTCCGGTCGCTTTGACGTTGTACTGGGCAAGGGAGACTTTGCCTTCCGGGTCCACGACCACGGTGGAACGGATCAGGCCCTCGTAGACCTTGCCGTAGTTCTTCTTCTCCCCCCACGCTCCATACGCTTCGGCGACGGCGTGGTCGGGATCGGAGAGCAGCGGGAAGGTCAGTGCTTCGTCCGCTGCAAACTTGGCCAGCTTGTCCACGTTGTCCGGGGAAATCCCCAGCACGGCGTATCCGGCCGATGCCAGGGAATTCAGGTTGTCCCTGAAGTCACAGGCTTCCTTGGTGCAACCCGGGGTCGCGGCGGCAGGATAGAAGTACACGATGACGCTGCGGCCGCGCAGGTCCGCCAGCGAAACGGTCGAGGAATCCGACGACGTCAGGTTGAAATCGGGCGCGGCGTCACCAACGGAAAGTCTGGGCATGAGTCAGGGGCTCCTTCAAATATCGATTGGGCAACGGCTGTGTCACAGCAGGACAGCAGGCTTGCGAATGGCTATCCTAGATAGTGGATTTGTAGGCTATCCGAAACGCCGCCCGAATCCGCACTCGAAAGGGAGAGTTCAGTTTTATGCCGGATATGGAGCATTGGCCAACCGGTCGCCTCTTATCAACCGCCGCCCGCCTCGTTGAGCATGCGTGGAACGAGCGACTGGTCCGTATAGGAGTGACCCATGCGGGCGTTATCGCCCTGGGTGTCTTGGATTCGCAGGGACCCATGACCCAGGCGCACCTGGCCCAGCTGGTAAGGGTCCAGGCGCAGACGATGGGCAAGACCCTCGCCCGCCTCGAAACGCACGGTCACGTGACCCGCGTTCGGAACGACCTCGACAAGCGAAGCCACATGGTCTCCATCACGCCCTCAGGGAGGCAGGCACTGCAGGAGGCCCAGGATATTGAGCGCACCCTGCTCGACGGCGGCGAACTGCTTTCCGAGGACCTCCGCGGGCAGCTGAGGAAGGTCATCCGCGAACTTGGCAATCCCCGCTGGCAGATGGCCGTGGACGTTCCCGGACTTCCTGTTCCGCTGGACGCACCCCTCGATCCGGCTCCCGGGCTTCCCGCCCAGCAGACGGCCTAGGCCCGCCTGCCCCGAACCACAGCTTGATGAGAAGGCACGCCCGCGCGGCGTGCCTTCTCTGTTTAAACGCGGCCGCAGCTGCCGCTTCGGAGCAGGCACGCACAAAAGCCAGAGGCCCTGCCCAACCGGCCGCGGCCGGTCCGGACAGGACCTCTGGTTACTCTGTGCACCCCCCGGGACTTGAACCCGGAACCCATTGATTAAGAGTCAATTGCTCTGCCAATTGAGCTAGAGGTGCTGGCAGTCTTGGAGGTTTCAACAGCCCGAATTTCGGCGTTTCTGCGTCCGCAACGACATGAAACTCTACCAGCAGTTTTCAGCAAAAGCGAAATCCTGGCCCCTTTGAGAGGCGTCTCACACTGCGTCCGGTCCAGGCCTTCGGCGCGGATCATCGGAAGGCACCACCAGCTCCCCCGGCAGGCCCCGCCATTCAGGCCCGTTGTGCACTACCCATGTTCTGCGCGGGCTGCCCGCATCTGCGTCCAGCGCAATCACTTCGACGGTTTCCTCCCCTCCGCCTGCAGGCCCTTCCTTCCACCCTGGAAGGGTTTCTTCTTCCGCCACCTCCTTAACGGCCGTGACTGTGTCCGCGGAACTGCCTGATCCGCGTCTCCCGTCCGCAGGACGTGCGGCTCTGCCGATCACAGGGTGGCGGAGCATTCTTCGGACCATTGCGCCGGCTCCGGCTGCCGCTGCGCCCAGGACTGCTCCCGCTGCCAGCGCCGCGAGGGCAGGCGCAGTTCCCGCCGGGCGGTGTGCACATGGAGACGGACTCACCTTTCGAAGCTACGGCGGCTGTGCCCCTGTGTCCATGGATTCACTCCGGACTGCCCGTTCGCGCGCGTAACCGAATTGTGACCGGGCCCAGCATGCTTAGCGTCCCAAAGCATGCGCGGTGTGCCAGTAGGCTCTGACCATGGATTTGTGTTTCACAACACAAACGTGCGCTGCGGTCCGACCGGCCGCAGTGATAGTCACCGCCCCAGAGGAGATAGAACAATGACCCTTGCTGGCAGATTCACTCTCAGCCGGTCTGCCCGGCGACGGGCTGCCGCCCTGACTGCCGGCCTGGCCATGAGCGCTCTTGTGCTCTCAGGCTGCGCCGAAAGTAACCGCGATGCCGCAGATGACGGCGCCACTGCCTCTGAGGTGGACGGCACGTTCGTCTTCGCCGCATCCTCGGACCCCAAGACACTGGATCCTGCTTTCGCCTCCGACGGCGAATCCTTCCGCGTCAGCCGGCAGATCTTCGAAGGCCTTGTCGGCGTCGAACCCGGAACCGCGGATCCGGCGCCGCTGCTCGCCAAGTCCTGGGAAACCTCCGAGGACGCCCTGACCTACACCTTCGCCCTCGAAGAAGGTGTCACCTTCCACGACGGCACTCCGTTCAACGGCGAGGCCGTCTGCGCGAACTTCGACCGCTGGTACAACTTCACCGGCATCCAGCAGGCCGAAAGCCAGGCCTATTACTACAGCAAGCTTTTCAAGGGCTTCGCTGACAGCCCCGAGAACGCCACGTACGAATCCTGCGAAGCTACCGGCGAGAACGAAGCCGTGGTGACGCTGGCAAAGCCGTTCGCCGGCTTCATCGCGGCACTGTCCCTCCCGGCCTTCTCCATGCAGAGCCCCGCGGCCATGGAAGAGTTCGCCGCTGACGATGCCTCCGGCACCGCAGAGGCACCGGAGCTGACCGAATACGCCAAGTCGCACCCGACCGGTACCGGCCCCTTCAAGTTCGAGGGCTGGGAAGTCGGCAACCAGATCAAGCTTTCCGCCAACGAGGATTACTGGGGCGAGCAGGGACAGGTCACGGACATCATCTTCCGCGTCATCGATGATCCCAACTCCCGCCGCCAGTCCCTGCAGTCCGGTGACATTGACGGATACGACCTGGTGGCCCCGGCCGATACCCAGGCACTGGCCGACGCCGGCTTCAAGGTCATCCCGCGTGATCCCTTCACCATCCTTTACCTGGGCATGAACCAGAAGGTCGAGCAGCTTGCCGACCCGCTGGTCCGCCAGGCGATCGCCCACGCGATCGACAAGGAAGCGCTGGTCAACCAGACCCTGCCCGAAGGCACCAAGGTTGCAACGCAGTTCATTCCCGACGTCGTCAACGGCTACAACGAAGACGTCACCACGTACGAGTACGACCCCGAGAAGGCCAAGGAACTGCTCGCCGAAGCCGGTTACCCGGAGGGCTTCACGGTGGACTTCAACTACCCCACCGGTGTCTCCCGTCCGTACATGCCGACTCCCGAGCAGGTGTTCTCCAACATCTCCGCACAGCTGGAGGAAGTGGGCATCACGGTCAATCCGCAGCCGAGCAAGTGGTCCCCGGACTACCTTGACCGTGTGCAGGCCACTGAAGACCACGGCATCCACCTGCTGGGCTGGACCGGCGACTACAACGACACCGACAACTTCGTGGGAGTGTTCTTCGGTCAGGAGAAGCCGGAATTCGGCTTCAGCAACCCGGAGATCTTTGAGCAGCTCGAGGCAGCCCGCCAGGTGAGCAGCCTCGAGGAGCAGACCCCGATGTACGAGAAGATCAACGACGACATCGCCAAGTTCGTCCCGGCGGTACCGCTGGCACACCCGGCGCCGTCACTCGCCTTCTCGGACCGCGTGGATTCCTACCCTGCCTCCCCCGTCAACGACGAAGTGTTCAACCAGATCAAGCTCAACAAGTAGCGGCGAACCGGGCCGGGATCCAGCGCTGCTGGGTCC
>NZ_JAXIOO010000046.1:0-26190 GCF_049311065.1 Arthrobacter sp. 7Tela_A1
AACCCGGCGGCCCCCCCACCCCTGGGGGGGGGGGGCCCGGCCTTTTAAGTTCTGCTCTGGCTAGGACTCAGCGGGTGCTTCGTCGCCGGCAGCCCAGACGATCGGCTCTCCGGATTCCCAGATGGGATCGCTGAATGTCCACTGGCCGTCCTGTTCGGAGTAGGCCTGGATCGCGGAGATGCAGACTCCCTCCGAGTGCTCAGCCACCACGTGGATGGCGTCGGTGCCCTCGTCGGGCAGTGTGATGTCGGAGAAAACAGCGACGGCGCGGTTCTGGTCCTTCTGCTCCTCCAGGACGGTGTAGAGGTCATCGATCATGGCCTCTGCATCCAGGTCCTCATCGCTCTCCTCGGGAGAGACGGCCACCATGCGGAGTTCGCCGTCGTTCTGCACCACCAGTGCGGCAGGCAGGAAGGCGCCCTGCGCTTCGAGCTGTTCCTGTGTGACACCGAGGGCGGTGCCCAGCAGGGAGTTCAGGTCATCCTGTACCTGGGCGGACGGTTCTCCGCCAGCCAGTTCTACGTCAGCCATGAGCTCATTTCCTAACTAGTTCAAGGACACGGTCGCGGACCTGTTCCATAGTGGAGAGGTCCTCTGCCTCGGCGTTGAGCCGGAGGAAGGGTTCTGTGTTGGACGCGCGGAGGTTGAACCACCACTGTCCGTCATCCGAGGTGAAAGTCAATCCGTCGAGGGAGTCGACGGTGACGCCCGGCCGCTCGAATTCGGCACGGACACGGTCTACGGCCGCCTGCACGTCGTCGAGCTTGGAGTTGATCTCGCCGGAGGAGAAATACGGTTCGTACTCGCGGGCGAGGTCCGAGAGCGGAAGGTCCTGCTCGCCCAGGGCGGCCAGGACATGCATGGCCGCAAGCATGCCGGTGTCGGCGTTGTAGAAATCGCGGAAGTAGTAGTGCGCGGAGTGCTCGCCGCCGAAAACGGCACCCTCGGCGGCCATCAGGGCCTTGATGAAGGAGTGGCCCACCCGGGTGCGGACGGCACGGCCGCCGGAAGCTTCGACGAGTTCGGGCACGGCACGGGAAGTGATCAGGTTGTGGATGATGACGGGGACCTCTTCACCGGCGGCCTGGGCGCGGGCAATTTCGCGCCGCGCCACGAGTGCGGTGATCGCCGAAGGGCTCACTGGTGCGCCCAGTTCGTCGATGACGAAGCAGCGGTCGGCATCGCCGTCGAAGGCCAGGCCCAGGTCTGCGCCGTGTTCGACGACGGCGGCCTGCAAGTCGCGCAGGTTCTCCGGCTCCAGCGGGTTCGCCGGGTGGTTCGGGAACGAACCGTCCAGTTCGAAGTAGAGCGGGATGATGTCCAGGGGCAGCCCAGGCAGCAGGGAATCGCCCAGCACAGCGGGGGTGGTGAGCCCGGCCATGCCGTTGCCGGCATCGACTACTACCTTCAGCGGGCGGATGCCGCGCAGGTCCACGAGTTCGCGCAGGTAGGCGGCGTAGTCACCCAGCACGTCGCGGACACTGATCAGTCCGGGCTTTTCCACGGACGGGATCACGCCGTCGTCCAGGTACCGTTCCGCAGCCTTCTGGATTTCCTTCAGCCCGGTCTCGGAGGAGATGGGGACTGCTCCGGCCTTGGCCATCTTGATGCCGTTGTACTGGGCCGGGTTGTGGCTGGCGGTGAACGTGACACCGGCAGCGTTCAAGGAGCCGCAGGCGTAGTAGAGCTCGTCGGTGGAGATCAGGTCCACTACCAGGACGTACCCGCCGCGGGCGGTGGCCCCGGCGGCGAAGTCCTTGATGAATTCGGGGGAGGACTGGCGCATGTCGCCGCCGACCACGATGGTTTCACCGGCGAGCTCAAGCACATCGACGAACGCGGCGCCGACGGCCTTCACGATCTGGGGAGTAATGGTCTCGCCCACGATGCCCCGGACGTCGTAGGCCTTGAAGGACTCGGAAAGATCGAATGCAGTAGTCACGCCTTGAAGTCTATAGGGGAGCGCGGGCGCGCCGGCCCAGCCCGGGCGTGCTGCCGCGCACAGGTGTTCTTTTCCACATCAGTTCCGCCGAACGCAGGGACATGTCGGTTGAGGCTGGAATAGTGGAAGGCATGGAACCCGTATCCGTGCCGCCCGTCCAGCCGTCCGCACCCTCTGAAGCCCTCGGCACGGAGGACGCGCAGGCTCTCCGCGCCGAAGCAACTGCCCTGCTGCGGGCGCTGGTGGGCCGGGAGGATGCGCAGTTCCACGAAGGCCAGTACGAAGCCATCGAGGCCCTGGTCCGCGGAGGGCGGAGGGCCCTGGTGGTCCAGCGGACCGGCTGGGGAAAATCCGCGGTGTATTTCGTGGCAAGCCTGCTGCTCCGTTCCCGGGGCGCCGGTCCCACGCTGATTGTCTCCCCGCTGCTGGCGCTGATGCGGGACCAGGTCGCCGCGGCGGCACGCGCCGGCGTGCGGGCCGCTGCCATCAATTCGGCGAACCAGCTCGAATGGCAGGAGATCTCCGCGCGGCTGGAAGCTGACGACGTCGACGTCCTCCTGGTCTCGCCGGAGCGGCTGAACAATCCCGGCTTCCGGGAGAACCATCTTCCGGAACTTGTCCGCCGCTCGGGACTGCTGGTGATCGACGAGGCACACTGCATCTCCGACTGGGGGCACGACTTCCGGCCGGACTACCGCCGGATCCGCCACCTGATCGAACGGCTTCCGGCCAGCGTTCCCGTCCTGGCCACAACGGCCACCGCCAACTCCCGCGTGGTGAAGGACGTCGAAGAACAGCTGGCGGCCGGCGGGGAAGACGTCTTTACCATCCGCGGGGCACTGGCCCGCGAGTCACTGCGGCTCGGGGTGCTGCGGCTGCCCAGCCCGCGCAGCCGGCTCGCGTGGCTGCTCACCCACATCGGTGAGCTGCCCGGAAGCGGGATCATCTATGCCCTGACGGTTTCCGCAGCGGAGGACACCGCACGGCTGCTGCAAAAGGCCGGGCACCGCGTCCTGGCCTACACAGGCCGGACCGATCCGGCGGACCGCGAGCAGGCCGAGGCCGCCCTGAAGAACAACGAGGTCAAGGCCCTGGTGGCGACCAGCGCGCTCGGCATGGGCTTCGACAAGCCGGACCTCGGATTTGTGGTCCACCTCGGGGCGCCGTCGTCGCCCGTGGCGTATTACCAGCAGGTGGGCCGCGCCGGCCGCGGCACCCCGAACGCTGACGTGCTGCTGCTGCCCGGAAGCGAGGACCGTGACATCTGGGAATACTTCGCCACGTCATCCATGCCTGCGGAAGGCCCGGCCAACGCCGTGCTGCGGGAACTCGCGGATGGGTCCGTGCTTTCGACCGGGGCGCTGGAAACCCTGGTGAACCTGAAGCGCTCGCCGCTGGAACTGCTGCTGAAGGTCCTTGCCGTCGACGGTGCCGTGGAACGCGTGACAGGCGGGTGGCGCGGAACCGGACAGCCCTGGACGTACGACCGCGAACGCTACGAGCGGATTGCTGCCGCCCGCGTCAAGGAACAGCAGGCCATGCTGGATTACGAGAACACCAGCGGCTGCCGGATGGAGTTCCTTTCCCGCCAGCTGGATGATCCCGCGGCGGCTCCCTGCGGCCGCTGCGACAACTGCGCCGGCCGCTGGTACCCGGACGACATTGCCTCCGAGGCCACGGACAGCGCCAGCCAGGAACTCAGCCGCGTGGGCGTGGACATCGACCCGCGGGGCATGTACCCCACGGGAATGGACCGGCTCGGCGTGCCGGTCAAGGGCAAGATCAAGCCCGACGCCGCCGTCTCCACCGGACGGGCACTGGCCCGCCTGACGGACCTGGGCTGGGGCGGACGGCTGCGGGAAATCTTTGCTTCTGATGCGCCCGACGCTCCGGTTGACCCGGCGCTGCTGCAGGGCTGTGTGCAGGTGCTGGCCCAGTGGGGCTGGGACCAGCGTCCGGTGGCGATCGTGTCCGTCCCCAGCAGGTCCCGTCCGCAGCTGGTCGGTTCCCTGGCCCAGGGGCTCTCGGAACTGGGACGGATCCCGTACCTCGGTGCGCTGCAGCTGGCGCACGGCGGACCCTCTGGCGGCCCTGGAGGCAACAGTGCCTTCCGTCTGGCATCGGTCTGGGAGCAGTTCGCCGTGCCCGACGGCGGTGCGGACTGGTTCGCCGCCAACCCGGGTCCGGTGCTGCTGGTCGATGACTTCTCCGACAGCCGCTGGACGCTCACTGAAGCCGGACGGGTGCTGCGGCTTGCCGGGGCGGAATCCGTGCTCCCGTTTGTGCTGGCGCTGAAGGCGTAGCGGTTCGTCGACGGCAGCTGCGCGGATCCGGGCTTCGACACCGCTGAGATTACGCGGGGGCCGTTTCGGCTGCAGCCAAGGGTCTAAGGCGCAGCCCCTGCATGCCGCCGTCCACTGCGAGTGACGTGCCCGCCGTCGAGCCCGAGAGCGGACTGGCCAGATACGCGACGGCGCCGGCTACCTCGTCGGCCGAAACCAGCCGGCCGTGCGGCTGGCGTGCATTGAGCGCCGCCCGTTCGGCGGCTGGATCTGCCGCCGAATCCAGGAGCCGTCCGACCCACGGGGTATCCGCGGTACCCGGATTGACCGCATTGACCCGGATGCCCTCGCGCAAATGATCTGCCGCCATGGCCAGGGAAAGTGAGAGCACTGCTCCCTTGGATGCGCTGTACAGGGCCCGCTCCGGAAGGCCTGCGGTCGCTGCGATCGACGCCGTGTTGACGATCGCAGCGGCTGAAGACTGACGCAGCCAGGGCAACGCTGCGCGGGTAACGCGGACGATTCCCATGACGTTGACGTTCCAGACCCGGTTCCACTCCTCGTCGGTGTTGGCCTCCACTGTGCCCTGGGCGCCGATCCCGGCGTTGTTGACCACAACGTCCAATCCGCCGAAATCTTCGGCCGCCTGCGCAACGGCCAAGCGCACGGATACGTCATCACCTACATCGCAGGCCAGCCCAAGATGCGGGCTGCTGCCAGGCGCCGGAGGGTTGAGGTCCAACACTGCCACCCGGGCACCGAGTCCGGCCAGCCGGTCGGCAATTGCCGCACCCAGGCCGGAAGCTCCTCCCGTGACAATTGCTGCCAGGCCGGTCATTTCCCCGCTCATTTTTCGTCTCCTCTATGGGTGCCGGTGGCTGGAACGGCGGAAATGAATTCCTGCCGCTGGATGCCCAGGCCGTCTATTTCAAGTTCAGCGACGTCTCCTGCTGCCAGATACGGGAACCGTCCGGACAGTGCCACCCCTTCGGGTGTGCCGGTCAGGATGAGGTCACCCGGTTCCAGCAGCATGTACTGGCTCAGGTGGTGAACCAGGACGGCGGGATCAAAGAGCATGTCCGTTGTCTTGGAATCCTGCCGGACCTCGCCGTTGATCCTGCTGCGGATTCCCAGCACAGC
Source organism: Arthrobacter sp. 7Tela_A1 (assembly GCF_049311065.1). Classification (NCBI taxonomy): domain Bacteria; kingdom Bacillati; phylum Actinomycetota; class Actinomycetes; order Micrococcales; family Micrococcaceae; genus Arthrobacter; species Arthrobacter sp. 7Tela_A1. The sequence continues at coordinate 5,365 of NZ_JAXIOO010000046.1, forward strand.
GGGATCAACCTCGTCGGCCGGTACAAGCCACGGTCCCACGGGAGTGGATGCGGGCAGCGACTTGCCCTTGGTCCACTGACCAGCTTCGCCCGGAATCTGGTAGGCGCGCTCGGACAGATCGTTGGCAACCACATACCCGGCGATCGCCCTCGCCGCGTCTTCGGGGGACGCGAGGTACACCGCCTTGCTCCCGATAACGACGCCCAGCTCCACTTCCCAGTCGTACTTAGCAGAACCGGGCGGAATAGGAGCGACGTCATAGGGGCCGGCAATGGTGTTGGCAGGTTTCAGGAACACCACGGGAATACGGGGCGGCGCGGCTCCGGATTCAGCGGCGTGGGATGCGTAGTTCATGCCGATGCAGATGATCGACCCCGGCCGGGCAATCGGGGCGCCGATTCTCAGCTGCTCCGCTTCCGCCAGTTCCGGAAGCGTGCCTGCTTCAAGGGCCCGGCGGGCGGCTTCGACCCCGCCGGAGGCGAGGAACGCGCCGTCGATGTCCCCGGTCAGGGGCTCCAGACTGTAGGTCCGTTCGATGCCGCCGGTGTCAGCGGCCAGAACAGCCGGATGCTCGCCGCCGGCGGGGCCTAACCGTACAAACTTCATTGTTCATCCTTGCCGCATAGTGCGCTGCGGGTGCCACCACGGGGTCTAAAAGCTGGGTGAACATCCGAGCTATCTGAGGTTATGAGTGGTGAGTCTACGTCAAAATCGGTGATTGACAACACATACATCCGATGTTTAGGGTCGGTGAAGCGTCAACCAGAATCCATCAAATACGGGAGAGCCGAACGTGAGCACCATAATCGCCGTCGAGACCTGCGACGTCCGCTTTCCGACTTCCAGGGAGCTGGACGGATCGGACGCGATGAACCCCGATCCCGACTATTCGACGGCATATTTGGTGATCCGCACGGACAGCACCGACGGCCTTGAAGGCCATGGTTTTGTCTTTACCATCGGGCGGGGCAACGAGGTGGAGGCAGCAGCCATCCAAGCCCTGGCCGGACACCTGCTGGGGCAGAACTGCGAGGACCTCCTCAAGGACATGGGCAGGACGTGGAAGATGATGGTCCACGATTCGCAGCTGCGCTGGCTTGGGCCCGAAAAGGGCGTCATGCACATGGCCATCGGAGCCGTCGTTAATGCCCTCTGGGACCTCAAGGCCAAGCGTGCGGGCCTGCCGCTGTGGCAGCTCCTGGCCCGGATGAGCTGCGAGGAAATCGTGGCGCTGGTGGACTTCCGCTACCTCAGCGATGCCCTGACTCCAGAAGAAGCCCTGAACATCCTCCGGAAGGCAGCACCGGGCCGGCAGGAACGCGAAGCTGCCCTCCTCGCCGAGGGCTATCCCGGGTACACCACCACCCCCGGCTGGCTGGGGTACTCGGATGAACGCCTGATCCGGCTTGCCGGAGAAGCGGTTCAGGACGGCTTCACCCAGATCAAGCTCAAGGTCGGCGCAGATCTCGACGACGACATCCGCAGGTTGCGCACGGCCCGGGAAACCGTTGGCCCCGACGTGCGAATTGCCGTTGACGCGAACCAGCGCTGGGACGTAGAAACTGCCGTCCAGTGGATCCGGCAGCTCGCTCCCTTCGACCTTGCCTGGGTGGAGGAACCTACCAGCCCCGACGACGTCCTGGGCCATGCCGCCATTGCCCGGGCCATTGCCCCGGTTCCGGTAGCCACCGGCGAACATGTGGCCAACCGGGTGGTCTTCAAGCAGATGCTGCAGGCCGGATCACTGCAGGTCCTGCAGATTGATGCCGCGCGTGTGGCCGGGGTCAACGAGAACATCGCGATCCTGCTCCTGGCGGCCAAGTTTGGTGTCCCGGTTTGCCCCCATGCAGGCGGCGTGGGCCTCTGCGAGGCAGTGCAGCATTTGTCGATGTTCGACTTCATCGCGGTCTCCGGCGAGAAGGAAGACCGGGTTATCGAGTACGTGGACCACCTTCATGAACACTTTGTTACGCCTGTGGACGTCCGTGCGGGCCGGTACTGGGCACCGCTTGCGCCGGGCGGCGGCTCCCAGATGCTCGATGCGACGCTGCAAACGTACGCTTTTCCGGACGGACCGGCCTGGGCTGCCGGGAGCGAATCGGAAATGGTGCACTGACATGGAACGCATCGCACTGCATACCCGGCTGAAACCGGGACGGGAAGCGGAGTACGACGCCGTCCACGCCAGAATTCCGGGTGACCTCGACGCCGCCATGCGGGAGGCCGGCGTCTTGAGCTGGCGAATCTGGCGCAGCGGACGGGACCTCTTCCACGTAGTGGAAGCAGCGGACTACGCAGCCATGCGCCGCTTCCTGGCGTCCCATCCGGCCAACCTGCCCTGGCAGGCGCAGATGGCGGAACTGCTGGAGGTCGAGGACGACTATTCCGGCAGCGACCGCGGCATCAGCCAGGTCTGGGAACTGCCATGAACAGCGCCGCACTGGGCCCGTTGGGGTTTGGCTGCGCCGGCATCGGCAATCTCTACCGGGAAATTTCCGACGCCGATGCTGCCGGAGCGCTGCAGGCAGCCTGGGACGGCGGCAGCCGGTATTTCGACACCGCGCCGCATTACGGGCTGGGACTCTCCGAGCGGCGGCTGGGCCGGTTCCTGGCCGGGCGAAAGCGCGATGAGTTTCTGGTCTCCACCAAGGTGGGCCGCCTGCTGGTCGAGAACCCGCAGTTCTCCGAGGGTGAAAGTGACGACGAAGGCTTCGCGGTGCCGGCCACGCTTCGGCGCCAGTGGGACCCGAGCGAAGCCGGTATCCGCCGGTCCCTGGGCGAGTCCCTGGACCGGATGGGACTGGAACGGACCGACATCCTCTACCTGCATGACCCGGATGCCTACGACCTCGCAGCCGGAATCGAGCAGGGCTTGCCGGTGCTGGAGAAGCTGCGCGCTGAAGGAACCGTGGATGCGATCGGCGTCGGCGCCAACTCCGCCGAAACCCTGCTGGCCTGCGTCGAAGCCGCCGACCTCGACTACATCATGCTTGCCGGGAGGTACACGCTGCTGAACCAGCCGGCCGCCCGGGAGCTGCTGCCGCGCTGCCTGGGGAAGGGCGTGAAGGTTGTCAACGTGGGCGTCTACAACTCGGGCATCCTGGCCCGCCCGCAGGTCAGCCCCGCAGCCCATTACAACTACACCCCTGCCCCCGAGGCGCTGCAGGCCAAAGCGGTCCGCATCGCCGGAATCTGCGAGCAGTTCGGTACCGACCTGCCCACGGCCGCCCTGCATTTCAGCCTGCGGAATCCGGCCGTGGCCACCGTTGTTGCCGGGGCCTCGAGCGCCGCACAGGCAGCGCAGAATGCGGCACGAATGCAGGCCCGGGTTCCGGATGCCCTGTGGGAGGCACTCGCCGCGGAGGGGCTGATCCCGGATGAATCCTGACCGCCTGAATCCTGACCGCCTGAATCCTGATGCCCGGATCACCGCCGGCGGGACGGCCGGGCCTAGACGCACGCCGCGGATCGATGCACACCTGCACCTGTGGGATCTCTCCGCAGGCGGCTATCGCTGGCTGGACCAGGCCGGACCGGAGCTGCGCCGCAGTTTCCTGCCCGGGGAGGCAACAGCTCTGCTCGACGACGCCGGAATCGACGGTGCCGTCCTGGTCCAGGCTGAGGACAGTACCCGGGACACTGCCTTCCTGCTGGCCGCTGCCGCCCGGCACCCCATTGTGCGCGGCGTGGTGGGCTGGGTCCAGCTGGACGATCCCGCGGCCGCGGCCGGACAGCTCACGGAGTGGATCCAGGACCCTGCCCTGGTGGGGGTGCGGCACCTGGTCCACGACGATCCGCGCCCGGACTTCCTCCAGCTTCCCGCTGTGCGGACCTCTCTCTCCCTGGTGGCCCAGGCGGGACTTGCCTTCGACATTCCGGACGCCTATCCCGGCCATCTGGACCAGGTTGCCGGCCTGGCCGCGGCTCTCCCGGAGCTGCGGATCATCGTCGACCATCTGGGCAAACCGCCGCGGGCCGCCGGAGCTGCTGCGCTGAGCCGCTGGGAACAGCAGCTGCGACATGCTGCGGCCCTGCCCAACGTCACCGCCAAGGTCTCCGGACTGCGGGCCGGCGGCGCCGGCTACACCCCGGAGGCCCTTGGGCGGACCTGGGACGTTGCGCTGGACGCCTTCGGCACGGACCGGCTGCTCTACGGCGGGGACTGGCCGGTCAGCGGGCCGCAGCAGTACGGCGAAACGCTGAACGTCATCGGATCGCTGGCCGTGGCCCTGACGCCGACTGAGCAAGCGGCGGTGATGGGCGGAAACGCCGAGCGGATTTACCGGCTGCCGGCGTCGGAAAAGCAGCGGGAAGCAGCGGAGAAGATGAAAGCAGGCAGCCATGAGTGAGTATCTTCTGGAAGTGGAAGGGATCAGCAAGGCGTTCCCCGGCGTCCAGGCCCTGAATGACATGCACCTCAACCTCCGGCACAACGAAGTCCTGGCGCTGGTGGGGGAGAACGGTGCGGGAAAGTCCACGCTGATGAAACTGCTCTCCGGCATCGAGGCCCCGGATGCCGGGAGCTTCACGCTGAACGGGAAAAAGATCAGCGTGGGCAGCCCGCGCCACGCGCAGGAACTGGGCATCAGCATCATCCACCAGGAATTCCACCTCATGCGGGATCTGACCGTGGCCCAGAACATCTTCATCGGCCGCGAACCGCGCACCGGCCCCTTCCTGAACGAGCGCGCCCTGAACCGGAAGGCACAGGAGCTCTTCGACCGCATCGGGATCGACCTGGACCCGCGGCAGCCTGTCTCCCAGCTGACCGTGGCACGCCAGCAGATGGTGGAAATCGCCAAGGCCCTTTCCTGGGATTCGGTGCGCGTGCTGATCATGGACGAGCCCACGGCTGCACTGAACGATGCAGAGGTCGCCGCGCTGCACCAGCTCATCCGCCAGTTCACGACGGCGGAAACCGGTGTCATCTACATCTCCCACCGGATGGATGAGCTGAAGGCGATTTCGGAGCGGGTTACGGTCATCCGGGACGGCGAATACGTGGACACCGTGAATACCGCGGCCACCACCATGCGCGAAGTCATCTCCCTGATGGTGGGGCGCCAGGTCAAGACTGACCAGCGTCCGGCGGAAACACCGGTCAGCGCACAGCCGCTGCTTCGCGTGCGGGGACTTAGCACCAAAACCCTGCTCGACGACGTGAGCTTCGACCTGCATCCGGGCGAAATCCTGGGCTTCGCCGGGCTCATGGGCGCCGGACGCACAGAGGTTGCCCGCGCGGTGGTGGGAGCTGACCGGATCACCGCGGGAAGCATCCAGCTCCGCGGACGCGAGGTGAAGGTTGGGACGCCGGCAGCCGCCGCGGCGCTGGGCATCGGCTACCTCTCCGAGGACCGCAAGCACCTGGGCCTGATGCTCGAACGCAGCGTCGCAGAGAACATCGTGGTGACCTCCCTGCCCAAACTGAGCACGGCCGGCTTCGTAAAATCAAAGGCCATCCAGGCCCAGGCTACGGCGTCGGTGCAGCAGCTGCGCATCAAGACTCCCGGCATTCAGCAGAGCGCCAAGAACCTTTCCGGCGGCAACCAGCAGAAAGTAGTTATCGCCAAATGGCTCTTCCGCGACTGCGACATCCTCATCTTCGATGAACCGACACGGGGAATCGATGTCGGCGCCAAGGACGAGATTTACGCCCTGCTGAACCAGCTCGCCGCCGCAGGGAAGTCGATCATCATGATCTCCTCCGAGCTGCCTGAGGTCCTGCGCATGTCCCACCGAATCGCGGTCATGAGCGAAGGCCGCATTACCGGTGTCCTCGAGAACTCCGAGGCCACGCAGGAAAACATCATGGAACTGGCCACACAAGGCAAAGGAGCCCCAGCAGCATGAGCACGGTAAATAAAGCACCAGAGGCTCCAACCGGCAGCCCGCGGCCGCCCGGAGGTCCCGGACGGATCCGGAATGCCCTGGCGGTGACCAGCCCGGGCCTGCGCGTCCGGTTCCAGACCTCGCTGCAGCAGCTGATGGCGTTCGGTTCCCTGATCGTCCTGGTGATCCTCTTCGGCATCCTGAATCCCCGGTTCCTGCAGCCAACCAACCTCTCGGACATCCTGCTCTCCACTGTCGTCATCGGGCTCCTGGCCCTGGGCGCCACCTTCGTGATCGTTACCGGCGGTATCGACCTCTCCGTAGGAACCGGCATGAGCCTGTGCTCGGTGATGACCGGCGTGGTCCTGACGAACCTGGGGTTGCCGTTGATCTTCGGTGTCCTGGGCGGCATCCTGGCGGGTGCCCTGATGGGGGCGGTCAACGGATTCTTTGTCTCCTACCTGAAGATTCCGCCCTTCATTGCGACCCTGGCCATGATGATGGTGGCCCAGGGGCTGGCGCTGGTGATTTCCGGAACCAAGCCGATCTACTTCAATGACACCCCCGGGTTCAGCGCCCTGGCGCTCGGCAAGCCGATTGCCGGACTGGTGATTCCGAACGCGGTCTTCATCTTCTTCGCCGCCGCCGTCATCGCCGGAATCGTCCTGAGCCGGACGCTGATCGGGCGCTACACGTTCTCCATTGGCAGCAATGAAGAAGCCACCGCCCTCTCCGGAATCAACGTGCGCAAATGGAAACTGCTTATCTACACGCTCGCCGGATCCTTCACCGGCCTTGCCGGCGTGATGATCGCAGCCCGGCTGAACTCCGCCCAGCCCGGACAGGGCATGGGATACGAGCTGCAGGCAATCGCGGCCGTCGTTATCGGCGGAACCTCGCTGGTGGGAGGCAAAGGCTCGATCATCGGCACCGTCATCGGAGCACTGATCATGTCGGTGATGACCAACGGGCTGCGCGTTATTTCGGTACCGCAGGAATGGCAGAACGTGGCGATCGGCGTCGTCATCCTGATCGCTGTCTACCTGGACATGCTGCGCCGGAAGGAGAACACCACGTAGCCCGCCCCCCTCATCACTTCACTCTCTTCCAGTACCTCAACGGTTCTTCAACAAAGGAGTTTTAGACATGATCCGAAAAAAGCTCGCGGCAGTCACGGCCGTCGCAGCACTGATGCTCACCATGACCGCTTGTGAGAGCACCGAAAGCAGTGCCGACTCCAACGGCGGCACCCCGTACATCGCCATTGTTTCCAAGGGATTCCAGCACCAGTTCTGGCAGGCCGTGAAGCAGGGCGCGGATCAGGCGGCGGAAGAGTTCGACGTCGAAATCACCTTCGAGGGCCCGGACAAGGAAACCAACGTGGACCAGCAGATCCAGATGCTGACGACGGCGCTGGGCAAGAACCCCTCCGCCATCGGCTTCGCGGCACTGGACAGCCAGGCGGCCACTCCGCTGCTGGAGGAAGCCAAGTCGAAGGACATTCCCGTAGTGGCGTTCGACTCGGGCGTGGACAGCGACATCCCCGTCGCCACCGCTACCACCGACAACAAGGCGGCTGCCGCAGAGGCAGCCAAGAATCTGGCAGACCTGATCGGCGGCAAGGGAAAGATCGCGGTGATCGCGCACGATCAGACCTCGAAGTCCGGTACGGACCGCCGCGACGGCTTCCTGGAATGGATGGAGGAGAACGCTCCGGACATTGAAGTCGTGGACGTCCAGTACGGCGACGGCGACCAGCTGAAGTCCACCGACGCAGCCAAGGCCATCATCGCGGCGCACCCCGACCTGGCCGGAATGTACGGGACCAACGAGGGCTCGGCTATCGGCGTCGTCAACGCGGTCAAGGAGCTGAACCTCAAGGGCAAGCTGACCATTGTCGGATTCGACTCCGGCAAGGCACAGATCGATGCGATCAAGGACGGCACCATGGCCGGTGCGGTCACGCAGAACCCGGTGGGAATCGGCTACGAAACGGTCAAGGCCGCCGTGGCTGCAGCCAAGGGCGAGAAGGTGGAGAAGGTAATCGACACCGGCTTCTACTGGTACGACGCCGAGAACATCGACTCGGACGAGATCAAGCCGAACCTCTACGAGTAAGCAGCACCCAGCAACACGAACGCCCCGCCCGGGAAACCGCAGGCGGGGCGTTCTTTTATCTGTGGCCCGTCTATATGTATGCAGCGCTGCAGGTCAGAGCGACTGCCGCAGCCAGTTCTCCACACCGCTGACGTGGACGGTCATTAGGGCCCGGACGAGCTCGGCGTCTCCCCGGGACAGCGCCGCGGCAATGGCGTTGTGTTCCGCGAGGGTGGCCGAGACCGCCTTGTCCTGGGTCAGGCCGCGCCAAACGCGGGCGCGGACGGTGCTGCTGGAGAGTCCGTCCAGCAGGCTTTCGAGGTAGGAGTTGCCGGAGGCCTTGGCGATCAGGCTGTGAAACGCCAGGTCGTGGGCCACCAGGTCTTCCACCGACGTGTCCTCCTGGACGGTGTCCATGGTGGCGTTCAGTTCTGCAAGCTGAGCCGGGGTGATCCGCTGTGCGGCCAAGGACGCCGAGCCGGGTTCGAGGATGCGCCGGACTTCGAAGAGCTCCAGGATGGACTTGTCCTGGTGCAGGTCCACCACGAACGCCATGGCTTCGGTCAGCAACTGCGGTTCTAGGCTGGTCACATAGGTTCCGTCGCCCCGCCGGACATCGAGCACGCGAATCAGTTCAAGTGCCTTGACTGCTTCCCGCATGGAGCTGCGGGACAGACCGAGCCGCTCACTGAGGTCCTTTTCCGGAGGAAGCCGGTCACCTGCCTTGAGCTCACCTGAGATGAGCATGTCCTTGATCTTGGTGATCGCTTCGTCGGTAACAGCCATACACCCATCCTAATGGTCGGATGTTTAGCGGCCGTCTCGGTGGGATCCCCGTACCCCGCCTGTGCCCGGCTTCGGTACTCAATCCCCGGTGAAGACCGCGGGACGGCGTTCGGCGAAGGCGCGGGCGGCTTCGGCGAAGTCCCGGCTGGGCAGGAACGCGGTATTCCAGACCTGTACATAGTCCAGGCCCGTCTGGACAGCCTGTTCCGCACCCTGGTCCAGGACCCGTTTCACGCCCTGGACCACCAGGGGAGGGTTCACCGCGATCCGGGCAGCGAGCTCGCGCCCGCGGGCAACGACGTCGTCGGCCAGTTCCGTGACAAGGCCCAGTTCATGGGCGCGCTGGGCCGTGAAGTCTTCACCGGTCAGGGCGAGGTGCCGGGTGGCGCCCGCGCCGATGATTCCCGGCAGCCGCTGGAGGGAGCCGAGGTCCGCCACGATTCCCACCCGCACCTCGCGGATGCTGAACCGGGCTCCCGGGGATGCAATCCGGATGTCCGCGGCCGAGATCAGGTCCACACCGCCGCCAATGCACCATCCGTCGACGGCGGCGATAACGGGTTTGCCGCAGCGGGCCACGGAGCTCACCGCGTCCTGCAGTTCCTGGATCTGCCGGCGGAAGCTGCTGCGCAGGCGGGCGTCCGTTCCCCGGGATTCCAGCAGCGGAGCGAAGACCGGCTGCATGGCGGGCAGGTCCAATCCGTAACTGAAGGTTCCGCCGGATCCGTAGAGCAGGATGGCGCGGACTTCATCGTCAGCACCGAGGGCTTCGAACACCCGCGGCAGTTCGGTCCAGAAATCCGGACCCATGGCGTTTCCCTTGGACGGGCCGATAAGCCGGACCTCGGCAACCGGCCCTTCAAGCTCGACGTTCAGGGAAAGCAGGGCGGAATCGAATGTCATGGCATCCTTCGCTGGCTGGGCCGGACGGGCCGGCGGGAGCTGGACCTGCGCGCCAATATACCGTGGGCGGAACAAGGCACGCGGAGAAAAGCTAGGATCAAGGTATGGAGTTTGTGGTCATTGTCTTGTTCGTCGCCGCGATCGTGCTCGTGAACTTCCTGGTGGGCAGGGCCCAGCGCCGCCGTGCGGCACGTCCCGCCGAACCACAGCAGGCCGGACAGGCCGCAACGCCGAAGGCCGGGACGTCCAAGGCTGCGACGTCCAACCCCGGCGGCCGTGCCCCCGCGGGGACGTCCTTGGAGACTGCCCGTGAGGCTGTCTCCCGGCTCGACGAAAAGGGCCACCAGCAGGTCTACGCTGCTATTGCCCAGGGCCAGCCCATCCGGGCTATTCAGCTCTATGCCCAGCTCACCGGCTCCGGCCTGCGGGCCGCCAGCACCGCCGTCGCGTCTATGGCCTCCCACCCGCTTCCGTACGTCAAGCCGAAGGCCGCCCCCGCTGCCCCGGACGAGGCAGCAGCTCCTAAAGAGGCAGCGGCGCCGGAAACAGCCCCTTCCGGTACGGCAACTGAAGAGACCCCTGACCTTGCGGGTGCGGCTCCCGGGCAGGCAAAGCCTGCTGCAGCCGGCACGCCGGCCACGGCGCCGGGTGAGGGAAAGTCCGCAGATCCCGCAGGCAAGGATGCCAAGGCAAAGGACGCGCAGGCACTGCCCGACGAAGCCGAGATCAGCAAATGGGCGCAGAACCTGCGCCCCGAAGACTTCTAGGCACGCACTCCAGAGGTCCGCCGCACGGCCCGCTAATGTGGCAACATGCTCCCCGCCAATACCGCCAGGCTGCGCTTTCGAGAAATGACCCCTGCTGACCTCGAACTCATGAGCGGCCTGTTGGGGGATCCCGAGGTGATGACCTACTACCCGGCACCCAAAACCAGGGAAGAATCCGCGTCCTGGATCCAGTGGAACCAGGACAATTACGCCACCTACGGGCACGGGCTGTGGATCGTGGAAACGCATGACGGCGAGTTCGTCGGAGATTGCGGCCTCACCTGGCAGAAGGTCAACGGACGCCCTGAACTGGAGGTCGGCTACCACACGCGCACGCCCCTGCAGGGCCGCGGTTACGCCACTGAAGCAGCCACTGCCTGCAAGGACCTCGCCTGTAACGACCTGCAGGCTGACACTCTGGTCGCCATCATCCACCCGCAGAACACCGCATCACGGCGGGTCGCGGAGAAGCTCGGCATGCTGCCCATCGACGAGGACTTCGGCGGAAACATCCCCGTCCGGACCGTCATGGGAATGCCGCTGCGCGCTTAACTGAGCCTTCGTGCGCGCTGGTTCACCCCGTCCGGGCCATAGGGGTAGTTGCCGACCACCGGGGCGCTGAGCGCGTCGAGCCGCTGTGTTTCAGCTCCGGAGAGCTCGACGCCGCTGGCCTGCAGGTTGCTCTCCAGCTGCTCCGGGGTGCGCGCGCCGAGGATCACCGACGTGACGCCGGGCCTCCCCGCCAGCCAAGCAAGCGCGATGTGGGCGGGTTCAGTGCCGTGCGCGGAAGCCATCTGCGCCAGTGCGTCCAAAATGTGCCAGGTCCGGGGGTTGCTGCTGCGCAGATCCCATTCCTGGAACTGGCGGGTCGGGTTCTCGCCCACCCGGGTATTGCCCGCAGGGACGCTCTCCCTGCGGTATTTGCCGGTGAGCCAGCCACCTGCCAGCGGTGACCAGGGCAGCAGCCCAAGTCCGGCGTCGAGCGCTGCGGGGATAATCTCCGATTCGATCTCCCGTTCCAGCAGGTTGTACTGCGGCTGCAGGGTCACCGGCGGCTGCCAGTGGTGCAGCTTGGCCATCCACACCGCCTTGGTGAGCTGCCAGCCGGTGAAGTTGGAGAAGCCGTAGTAGCTGATCAGTCCGGAGGACACGGCGTCGTCCAGAAAGGCCAGGCTTTCCTCGAGCGGGGTCAGCGGATCCCAGGAATGCAGCTGGTAGAGGTCAATATGCTCCACCCCCAGGCGGCGGAGCGAACCCTCGAGCGCGCGCCGCAGGTGGCGGCGGGAATTACCGGCGTCGTTCGGGCCGTCTCCGGTCGGGAAACGCCCCTTGGTCGCCAGGATCATGGAGTTCCGGGCGGCTTGGTTGGAGTGCAGCCACTTGCCAACAATCTCTTCGGACGCGCCGGCATTGTAGATATCCGCAGTGTCGATGAAGTTGCCGCCGGCGGAGAGGTAGTCCTCCATCATCCGGTGTGACGTCCGCTCGTCCGCCTCATTGCCGAACGTCATGGTGCCCAGGGCAAAGTTGCTGACAATGGTTCCGCTGTTGCCCAGCAGGCGCATCTCCATGGGGGTACCTCCCGGCCCGAGTCTGGTGTTGCGCTCCACCCTATGCCCCTGTCCGTGAACGGGAAGGGAGGAGACCCTTCATCGCGGGGCGTCACATAGTTTTCATCCCATGATCGGCAATGGAGAGGGGCGGCGGTGCAGCGTTTGGCGGCAACAAAAAAGGTCCCCCTGGTGAGAGGGGGACCTTCATGTGGCGGAGACGGGGGGATTTGAACCCCCGGTGGGCTTTAGGCCCACACTTCATTAGCAGTGAAGCCCATTCGGCCGCTCTGGCACGTCTCCATTTGCCCTGGCGAACTCACGCTGCCAGCCTGTCAAGACTACCCACAACGGGGTGCTTTCGGCAAAACACGTTCAGGACAGCCGGCCGGTGAGCGCTTCCCACAGGAACTCGTAGGACATGGCGTGCATCCGTGCGGACTGCCGGTTGTCCGCAGCACCGGCATGGCCGCCTTCCAGCGCCTCGTGGAACCAGACCCGGTCAACGCCGAGTGCCTGCATCCGGGCAGCCATCTTCCGGGCCTGGACCGGGCCCACGCGGTCGTCACTGGTGGCAGTCCAGATCAGTGTGGGCGGGTACGGTGCGTCTTCGCGCAGCAGGTGGTACGGGGAGAAGGTCTTGATGAATTCCCACTGCTCCGGATCATCGGGGTCCCCATACTCCGCAATCCAGGAAGCGCCCGCGGAGAGCTTCGTGTAGCGGCGCATGTCCAGCAGCGGCACACCGCAGGACACCGCACCGAAAAGCTCCGGGTAGAGGGTGAGCATGTTCCCCACCAGCAGGCCGCCGTTGCTGCGGCCGGTGCAGCCCAGATGCTCCCGGCTGGTGACGCCGCGGCTGGTCAGGTCCCGGGCGACGGCGGCGAAATCCTCATAGGCCCGGTGCCGGTTGCGCTGCAGGGCAGCACGGTGCCAGTCCGGCCCGTACTCGCCGCCTCCCCGGATGTTCGCCAGGACGTACACTCCGCGGCGGACCGTGCCGCCGTCGTCGGTGTAGCTGCGTTCAAGCCAGCCGCGGCCCACGACTCCGCTGTACGCCGGGGTCAGTGCCTGCTCGAACCCGCCGTACCCTGAGAGCACCGTTGGATTGCCGCCGTCGAGCACCATGTCCTTGTGCCCGACCTGGAAGTAGGGCACCCGCGTGCCGTCATCGGACACGGCGAAGTGCTGTTCCACGGTGCAGTCGGCGGCGTCGAAGAACGACGGCGAGGTCTTCACCGCCGCGGCCGCCGTGCCCTGGGGGCCAAGGGTTCCGCGGGACAGGGTGGACGGGGTCGTGAAGCCGGTGCTCACCAGCCAGTAGTCGTTGCCGGCAGCTTCGTCCTCGTCATCCACGGCGTACGCGTCCACCGAATGCAGCGGCGGGCAGGCGTCCAGGGCAGCAGCCTGCCAGTCCGCGGCCGGTTCCAGGACCTGGATTTCCGAGGAGACGTCCCGCAGCAGGTTCAACAGCAGATAGTCCCGTGTCCAGCTCCAGGACTGCAGCGAGACCGACGGTTCGGGGGTGAACAACGTGCGCAGTTCGCGTCCGCCCGCGAGGAACTCCTCCAGGTCCGCTGCCAGCAGTGACCCTGCCTTGTGCAGGGTTTCGCCAACCAGCCAGTCGGTACGCGGCCGCATGAGCAGCCACTGGCGGTGCAGATCCACCGAGACATCCAGCGGAACGTCGATGCGCTGCCAGGCGCCGTCCCGCCGCAGGTAGGTGATGCTGTCATAGAAGTCGATGATGTCCAGCGCCAGGTCCCGCTCGAACCCCGGGGTCTGGTCATGGTGGACGTAGCCCATCATGTGGTCCTCAGGCACCTCGAAGTACAGTCCGGCGTCCGCGAGCGGCTGGCCGCGGCGCACCGTACGCACGGTACGCGGATAGGAGGAGGCAGTCATGCTCCCCGGACCGAAGTCCGTGGCGACGTACAGCGCATCCGGTCCGGCCCAGGAGACCTGTGTCTTGGCGACGGGGAGGTCGAACCCTCCGGGGACGAACTCCCGGTCGACGACGTCGTATTCCCGGTAGCGTGCTGCGTCGCCGCCGTCGGGAGAGAGGACGAGCAAAGCGCGGCGGTAGGACACCCCGTCCTCCGGGCGCAGGAAGCGTGCGCCGCCCCAGACCCAGTCCGTGCCCTCGGCGGCACTGAGGGCGTCGAGGTCCAGCAGTGTTTCCCACTGGGTTCCGGTGCCGGTGTAGCCCTCCCACGTTGCGCGGCGCCAGATGCCCTTGGGATGCTCGGCGTCCCGCCAGAAGTTGTAGTACCAGTCCCCGCGCTTGACCACCATGGGAATCCGGTCGGTCGAATCAAGGACCTCCAGCAGCTGTTCTTCAGTGCGGGCAAAGTCCGTCGCGGAGAGCAATTCCTCGGTTTCGGAGTTCCTCGCCCTGACCCAGTCCAGCTGCTTGTCGCCGTAGATATCCTCCAGCCAGAGGAATTCGTCGTCAGTGTCCTGGGGCGTTGCTGCGCTCGCGGAAGTCATGTGCCCATCCTAAAGGCGGGCGGTGACGCGGGTCTCGTGATGCCGTGCCAATACGCGGGCCGAATCGGGCTAAGCTCCCGCCATGACGTTGCTGATCCTGGATCTCGCCGGAATCTTCTTTTTCGCCGTCTCCGGTTCGCTGCTGGCCGCGCGGCGGAATTTCGACGTCGTCGGTTCGCTGCTGCTTGGTTCGCTCGCCGGCCTGGGCGGCGGCGTGGCACGGGACCTGATCATCAGCCAGGGCGTGCCGCAGGCCTTCACCGACCCCGTGTACCTGCTGCCGCCGGTGCTGGCAGCCCTGCTGGTCTTTCTGCACGTGCTTGGGGTGCAGCGCTACCGGCGCACGCTGCTGGTGTTCGACGCCGCCGGGTTGGCCCTGTTCTGCGTCACCGGGACGCTGACTGCCCTCGCCGCGGGACTGCATCCGGTGTCTTCCGCGCTGCTGGGGGTCGCGACGGCGGTGGGCGGCGGGCTGCTGCGCGACGTCGTAGCGAATGAGGTGCCGCAGCTGTTCAATCCCCGCGGTGTCTATGCCGTCCCGGCCATGCTCGGTGCAGGGCTGGTGTCGCTGTTCCACGTGCTGGGCGTTTTCAATCCCGTGGTCGGTACCGCAGTGGCAGTGCTGGTCTTCACGCTCCGCGTCCTGTCACTGCGGTACGGGTGGCGGATTCCGTTGGCCGGGCGGACCTCCGGCGCCGAGTCGCTGGACTCCTAGGGGCCGGGAAGGGCCGGCGTCGAGCCCTAGGCGCGGCTGCGGCGATTGGCAGCCGTGCTGAGGCCCAGGGCGGCCAGCCCGCCGATAGCGCCGATGGCTGCGCCCGTCATG
The DNA here is from genome assembly GCF_049311065.1 of Arthrobacter sp. 7Tela_A1. Classification (NCBI taxonomy): domain Bacteria; kingdom Bacillati; phylum Actinomycetota; class Actinomycetes; order Micrococcales; family Micrococcaceae; genus Arthrobacter; species Arthrobacter sp. 7Tela_A1. The sequence continues at coordinate 20,613 of NZ_JAXIOO010000046.1, forward strand.
AGACCGCTCGGGATCGCGGCGATCCGTGCAGCCGGGGAATTCAGCACCGGAGAGGTGTTGCCCGCAAAGGCCCAGGTCCACAGCAGCTGATGGGTGAGGACCAGCAGGACCCCGAACATCAGCCCGATGACCAGGACGGACAGGAAGGGCCGGGGAGACCGGGACAAGATGGTCACTGCGATCCACACCAGTACCGGTCCAATGGCGAGGACCCACGTTCCCGGGGATCGCTCGCCGAGGAGGTGCAGATCATGCAGGATGACACGGGGCAGGCCGAGCAGTGCGAGTCCGGCCATGAGGGCCAGCGGCATACCGAAGTACAGGCGTGCCGGGGCAGTATTACGCGGGATTGGGTTTTCTCTCATGCGGCCACGGTAGATTCAGCTGCCGGTCCGCCGCGTCGTCCTGAAAGCGTCGATGCCCCTCGCCTGCAGGCGACCGGGCCCTGCGCATCCCGTCAGCTGACCAGTCCTGACCGGTACGCGATGACCGCGAGCTCCGTCCGGTCCCTGGCACCCAGTTTTCCCAGAATACGGCTGACATACGTCCGGGACGTGGCGGGACTGATGTACAGCGTTCCGGCGATCTCTTCATTCGTGTCCCCGTGCCCCACGCGGATCAGGACTTCCAGTTCGCGTTCGCTGAGCCGGGACAGACGGGGATCCGGTTCCGGCGCGGCGGGCGTCGACGCCACAATCTTCAGGAGCCGGTCCAGGATCCCAGGGGACAGGAGTCTCTCTCCCGAGGCAGCCCGGCGGACGGCGTCGCGCAGTTCCGTGCCTGCGGCGTCCTTCATCAGGTAACCCGCGGCACCGGCGCGGACAGCCTCCAGGACGTCGCGGTCGTCGTCGAAGGTGGTCAGGACCAGGACGTGCGTTTGCGCAAGGCTCTCTTCTGCCCGGATCAGGCGGGTGGCTTCGATCCCGTTCATGACCGGCATCCTGAGGTCCATCAGGACGACGTCGGGCCGGGTCCGGAGGGCGGCGTCCACGCCGCGGCGCCCGTCGGACGCTTCGGCGACTACCTGGAGATCACGGTCGCTTGCCAGCAGGCTCCGCAGTCCCGCGCGTATCAGGTGCTGGTCATCAACGAGGGCGACGGTGATCATGGCAGTTCCATCGGGAAGACTGCGGCGACTTCAAAGCCTGCCGGACCCCAGCCCGCGGTGAAACGTCCGCCCAGTGCTTCGGTGCGCTCACGCAGCCCTGCCAGGCCGAAGCCGGCAGGGATGCCTGCCTCAGGCAGCCCGCGGCGCTCGCCGTTGTCACTGACCGTCAGCAGGATCGAATCGCGGTCTTCAGAGAGGTCTACGGCAACGGCGGTGGCGTCGGAATGGCGGACGACGTTGGTCACGGCTTCCTGCACGGTGCGGAAGAGTGCCGCCTGAACGGGTTGCGGGATCCGGGACGTGACTTCGTTCCGGAGCGAGACCTCCAGTCCCGCGCTTTGTGCCGGAGCCACGGCGGAGCCGAGTGACTGGATCCCCGGCTCACCGCCGGATCCCGGCCCGCCGTTCCGCAGGCCGGCAACAGTGCGCCGCAGCTCAGACCCGGCCTCAGCCGTGGTGGAACGGATGACTTCCAGCGCCTGCTGCCGCGCGGCGTCGTCCGTCCCGGCTTCGCGGGCAACCTCGGTATGCAGCGAAATGACCGCCAGCGAATGCCCCATCGAGTCGTGCAGGTCGCGGGAGACCGCAAGCCGCTCAGCGGTGATGCGCTCCTGTGCGTCCCGGCGATACTGCCGGGCCGTCAGCTCCGCGATCCGGGAGGACTGGCGCTGCAGTTCCCGGCGCGAACGGATGCTGTCACCGAGGCCAACCGCACCACCCAGGATCAGCAGGTTCTGCGGAAGGTCATAGGCAAGCACGAACGCGGCATCCTGTCCGGCGGACAGGCGGTAAACAAGGGAAACAGCCACGACGACGGCGGATCCTGCCGCGGCTGCAGGAAGCCTCCCGCACTCCGCGGCGGAAAACACCGCGGCTGCGATCGGAACTGCGGTGCCGATGGCCGTGAATCCGGACGCGTAGTACGCGAGGAACCCAAGGACGGACAGCACGACGACGAGGACCGGGTAGGTGCGGCGGATGAACATCAGGGCACCGAAACCGGCGGCCCACAAGTACGTCCACACTTCTGGCTGGGTGCCTTCGACGTCGGCGGTGATGAAGGCGGCAAGGATCAGGAACACCCCGGCGGCCAGCAGCGCGTCGTGGAACCGGGGTGCGGACCACAACCTCATGCCCACTGCTTGCCTGCCCGCTGGCCGGGCAGCACCGGACGCGGCCATTTCCCCATGGTACGGCCGGGCATCCGCCTGCGGCAGGGGACCGCCCTTGCCGATAAAAACTCCAGAACCCTGTTGCGTCCGACTACCCAGCGTTACTATGTAGTGGTACTCAGTAATGCTAGGTAATAAGGAGCGGCGTGTGGGCAAGCAGGCAACGGAGATGCTGAAGGGCGTCCTGGAGGGCATTGTCCTGGCGCTCCTCTCCGGCCGGCCCGCGTACGGCTACGAGATCACCGCGTGGCTGCGGGACAAAGGCTTCACGGATATCGCCGAGGGAACCATCTATGCCCTGCTCATCCGGATCGAGCAGCGCGGACTCGTCGACGTGGAAAAAGTCCCGTCGGAAAAAGGCCCGCCGCGCAAGGTGTACTCCCTCAATCAGCAGGGAGAGGACTATCTCAGCGAGTTCTGGAGGACATGGAGCTTCCTGGCAGGACATCTGGAACAGCTCCGCACAGGAGAGGAATGACCATGCTGGAAAAAATCACGGGCAGCCTGCGGGACAAGCGCCGCTGGAGGGAATACAAAGCACGTAAAAAGACGCTCCCCGCCCCGTACGGCACGTCGCTCGGCGCAGTGGAGCGGTACCTGACCTATCTGGGCGCGCTCAGCAACGGCTCCATTCTGATGTCGATGCTGGAGGATCTTGCCGATCTCTTCGAACGCGCCGCCGCGGACCGCACCCCGATCCGTGCCGTGGTGGGCGATGACCCGGTGGAGTTCGCGGAAACCTTCCTGCGGAATTACTCCGATGGACAGTGGATCAGCAAGGAACGGGAACGGCTCATCCGGGCTATCGACAGCGCCGAGGAGGACGAAGGAGGCGGTGGATCATGACGGCGGCAGCAGTGCCGGCCATCCGCGTGTCCGGCCTGGAGAAATCCTATAAAAAGGCAGCGGTGCTCCAGGGCGTGGACTTCGAGGTTGCCGCAGGGAGCATCTTCGCCCTGCTGGGGCCCAACGGCGCCGGAAAGACCACCCTGGTGCAGATCCTTGCCACCCTGCTCAAACCCGACGCCGGATCCGCGGCTGTGGCGGGCAACGACGTCGTCGTGGATGCAGCGCCTGTCCGGGAAGCCATCAGCCTCACCGGACAATTCGCTGCCGTGGACGACATGCTCACCGGGCGGGAAAACCTGGTGCTGGTCGCCCAGCTGCGCCGGTTCAAGCACCCCGGCACGGCAGCCGACGACCTTCTGGACAGATTCGCGCTCGCCGACGCCGGCGGAAGGCGGGCGGGAACATACTCAGGCGGGATGCGCCGCCGGCTCGACATCGCAATGAGCCTGGTCGGCGGACCATCCGTTATCTTCCTGGACGAGCCAACAACCGGACTTGACCCGCAGGGCAGGCTCGACGTCTGGAACATGGTCCGGCAGCTCGCCGGACAGGGCACCACGGTGCTGCTGACAACCCAGCACCTTGAGGAAGCCGAGCAGCTGGCGGACCGAATCGCGATCCTGCACGAAGGAAAGATCATCGCGGACGGGACCCTCGCCGAGCTCAAACAGCTCCTCCCGGCGCCAACGGTCCACTACGTGGAGAAGCAGCCCACGCTGGAGGAAGTTTTCTTCGCCGTCGTGGGCGGCGGAGCCACGGCGCAGGACGGCGGACTTCCCGCCGCCCACGCGCCCGAAGGCCTGCCGGAACGTGAGGAACTGCAATGACTGTCCAAACACATTTCTATGCCAACACCGCGGTCCTGACCCACCGGTCCCTGCGGCACATCCTGCGCAGCCCGGACACGATCATCACCACGGCCGTGATGCCGATCGCGATCATGCTGATGTTCGTCTTCGTCCTGGGCGGCGCGATTGATACCGGTTCCCCGCAGTACATCGACTACATGCTGCCGGGCATCCTGCTCATCACCGTCGCGTCCGGGGTGGCCTATACGGCTTTCCGGCTCTTCACCGACCTGCAAAGCGGGATCATCGACCGCTTCCAATCCATGCCGATCGCACGGTCCAGCACTCTCTGGGCACACGTCGTGACATCGCTGGCCGCCAACCTGGTCTCGCTGGCGATAGTGGTGGGGGCTGCTGTGGCCGTGGGCTTCCGGACGGCGGCGGGGCCGGCGGAATGGCTCGCGGTGACCGCCGTCCTGTCCCTCTTCACCCTGGCCCTGACATGGGTCGCCGTGCTGGCGGGCCTGACTGCCAAAAGCGCGGAGGGCGCGAGTGCCTTTTCCTATCCGCTGATCTTCCTGCCGTTCCTCAGCTCAGCATTCGTGCCGACCGACACGATGCCGGGACCGGTGCGCTGGTTCGCGGAAAACCAGCCGGTCACGGCGATCGTCAACTCCATCCGGGACCTGTTTACACGGCAGCCTGTCGGCGCGGACCTGTGGATCGCACTCGCGTGGTGTGCCGGAATCCTTGTCCTGGCGTACGGGTTGTCGATGGCCGCCTACCGGAGGAAGCTCCGCTAGGCCGTGACGCTGCGCCCGGACTGGTGGGCAAGACCCGCCAGGCGGTGCAGCAGCGAGCGGAACTCCCGTGCTTCGGCCTCATGCAAGGTGGAGAGCAGGGCTTCTTCTTCCGCCGCAACCCTGCGTTCAGAGGATTCAAGCCTCTCCAGCCCGGCGGGGGTGGCTACGACCTTCCGGGCCCGGCGATCCGCCGGGTCGGGAACACGCATCACCTCTCCGGCCTCAACCAGGGCGTCGATCAGATAGGTCAGGACAGTGCGGTCGATGCCCAGATGCGCTCCGAGGGCCTGCTGGTTCGGCAGGTCCAGGCGCGCGACGGCGGAAAGCACCTGGAAGCCCCGCAGGCCACCGGGCACTCCGGACAAGGCAGCCTCCGTGCGGGACTGGTAGCAGCCTGCCAACGTGCCCAAGGCCCAGCCAAGGTCTCCGGGCGCGGTTCCGGGCGTAAGGCTATCCAGCAAGGCATTGGTGGTCATGGCATCCATTCTATCCCCGGTATGTGGCGTCCTAGATGTTCTGGAAGGCCAATGTTCTACCAGCCATCCTATTGTTGTATCAGGGCTGGAACCGGTAACCCATTCCGTGTTCAGTCAGCAGATGGGCGGGCGCGGCCGGGACAGGCTCCAGTTTCCGGCGCAGCTGCGCCATATACAGGCGCAGGTAGCCGGAGTCTGTTGTGCCCGGCCCCCAGACGTCGGCGAGCAGCTGGGCCTGGGTCACCAGGCGGCCCGGCTGACGGAGGAGCACTGAAAGCAGATGCCATTCCGTGGGGGTCAGGCGGACGACGGCGCCGGCGTCGCGGCGCGCGCCCCGGCGGGGCGCCCGCACCCCGCCCCCCCTGCCGACACAGCCGGCCGG
>NZ_JAXIOO010000047.1:0-25379 GCF_049311065.1 Arthrobacter sp. 7Tela_A1
GGGGTCACGGGGGGTTTGTGCCGCGCAACCCACTGGGGCGGGCCTTTTCGGGGGCGGGCCGCACCCATTCACCCCCTCCCCGACTTCCAGGAGCATCCATGGAGCAGCCCGCTGCCCTGAGCATCCGCGGCATCAGCAAGACCTTCACGGGACAACTGGCCCTCGACGACGTCAGCCTGGACATACCGGCCGGTGCCATCACGGCCCTGCTGGGCATGAACGGTTCCGGCAAGTCGACGCTGATCAAGATCCTTGCCGGCGTCTACACGCCCGACCCGGGCGGATCACTGTCGGTCCGGAACCAGGACCTGGCGCTGCCGCTCACGCCCGGTGCCGCCCACGCGGCCGGGCTCCGCTTCCTGCACCAGGACCTGGGGCTCGTGGATGCCCTGACCATCGCGGACAACTTCGCCCTGTCAGACGGTTTCTTTGCCCGCAACTCGCTGTCCCGCGTGAAACTGCGCAAGGAGCACGCCCACGTGGCGTCCACCCTGGAACTCCTCGGCATAGACGAGCATCCCGGACGGCTCGTCGGGGATCTTTCCCCCTCCGTCCGGACGATGGTCGGCATCGCGCGCGCGTTCCAGCACCGCGCCGGGAATGAATCAGGGGACGACGCCGGCACGGGCGGTGCCGATGTCGATGTCGATGCGCTTCGCCGCAACATCCTGATCCTGGACGAACCTACGGCTTCACTGCCTGCCCACGAGGCTGACCGGGTGCTGGCCCTGCTGGACATGCTGCGCAGCCATGGCGGTACAGCTGTCTACGTGAGCCACCGGATCGAGGAAGTGCGCCGCATAGCGGACCACGTTGCCGTGCTGCGCGACGGACGGCTGGTTGCCCAGGAGCCTTTGGGCGAGCGCGACGCCGCAGCGATCGTCTCGCTGGTCATTGGCCGCGAGCTTGAAGCGCCCGCGATCCGTCCGGCCGAAGAACGCGAGGGCGCCGTGCTGCTGCGCACCCGGGGCCTGAGCGGGCCGCGGCTGGACGGAGTGGACCTGGATGTCCGTGCCGGAGAAATCCTGGGGGTTACCGGCCTCGTGGGCTGCGGCCGCAGCGAACTGGTGCGGCTGCTCGCCGGTGTGCAGCAGCCGTCTGCGGGAACCATGACAGTGGCGGGCAAGCCCTATGCTCCCGGCTCCGCAGCAGCAGCCATCACTGCCGGCGTCGCCTGCGTCCCGCAAAACCGCCGGCGGGACGGCGTCGTCCTGGACCTGGGCGTCGGAGAGAACCTGACACTGGGACGGCTGGGCAGCTACAAACGCGGACCGATGATCAACCGTGCTGCTGAGAAGACGGCAGCGCAGGACCTTGCCAGGCGCTTCCTGGTCAAGACAGCATCCCTGGCCACCCCGGTCCGCAGCCTCTCCGGTGGAAACCAGCAGAAGGTCGTCGTCGCACGCGCCGCCAGCGGCTCACCGCTGATGCTGCTGCTGGATGAACCGTCCCAGGGCGTGGACGCACTGGCCCGCCAGGAGATCGCCCGGCTCCTGAAGGAACTTGCCGACGAAGGGGTGGCCGTCCTGGTCGCCAGCACCGACTACGACGATTTCGTCGGCCTGGCCGACCGCGTCGTCGTCCTGGACCGCGGGCGCATTGCCGCCGAGCTCTCCGGCAGCGACATCACCGAAGACGCGGTCGCCCTGGCCTGCCAGACAGGCGCCCCGGCGTGATGGCTGCCCTCCCTCCAACCCACGAACATTCCTCCAAGGAGCCCCTACAGTGAACCTCCGCTTCAGCCCCGGCGCCCTGATGAAGAACTACGGCATCGTGGTCTTCCTCATCCTGATGATCGTTGTCTTTTCGGCGCTCATGCCCGATACCTTCGCGACATCGGGCAACTTCCGCCAGATCCTCGCCGACCAGGCGGTGCCCGGCATCCTGGCGCTCGCCGTGATCCTGCCCCTGGCGGCCGGCGAGTTCGACCTGTCGGTGGGGGCCAACCTGGGCATCTGCACCATTACCGGAATCGTGCTCGCCGGGAACGGCCTGCCGCTGCCGCTGATCATGCTCGCCACCCTGGCTCTGGGCATGCTCATCGGCGCAATCAATGCCTTCATGACGATTGTCGTGGGAGTCAATGCCTTCATCGCGACGCTGGGCATGGCCACCATCCTCGCCGGCCTGAACCTGCTGCTGACCAATTCCACGCTCATCACCCACTCCTCCGACGCGTTCTCCGCGCTGACCGGCATCCGGCTTCCGGGCGGCCTGCAGGTTGTCATCTTCTATTTCCTGGCCGCGGCGCTGGCGCTCTGGTTCATCCTGGAACGCACTCCGTTTGGGCGGTATCTGCGGGCAACCGGCATGGGCCGCGACGCCGCGGAACTTTCCGGCGTACGTACCAAGCGCTACCTGGCTGCCGCTTTCATCGGCGCCGGGCTCCTCGGCGGACTCGCCGGAACACTGCAGGCTTCCCGCGCCGGCAACGCGACACCGGACCTCGGACCGGAGTTCCTGCTGCCTGCCTACGCGGCCGCCTTCCTCGGAGCCACGGCGATCCGGGCGGGCTACTTCAACGTCTGGGGAACCGTGGCGGGCGTCTACCTGCTGGCGGTCGGCGCCAACGGCCTCGTTATCCTCGGCGCCAAAACCTGGGTTACCAACGTGTTCAACGGCGTCGCCCTGCTCATCGCCGTCTCCGCCGCCACGCTGGTGCAGCGCCGCAAAACACGGGCCGTGCGCCCGGCTCCGGCAGCACCAACGCCGCCGGCTGAAACCAGCGTGGCCGCGCAAAGTACCGGGACCACCGCCTAAGCCACTCCCCGGACAGGCACCGGTTCCAGCCCCACCCTTTTACCCCTTCCCCCTCTGAATTAGGAGCAGCAATGACCCTCCTCGCCACTTCCCTTTGGCACGGCAAGATCTACACCGATTCCTGGACCTCCGGGTCCGCAGGCGTCCTTGACGCCATCGAACCCGCCACCGGCAACATACTCGGGTCAGTGGGCGCCGCCAACCGTGCGGATGCGCTCGCCGCGGCAACCCGGGCAGCTGCCGCCCAGCAGGAGTGGGCGCGGACAAAGCCGGAAGAACGCGCTGCCGTCCTCCGGCGGGCGGGGTTGCTGTTCGAAGACCACGCCGAGGAAATCCAGGGCTGGATCATCCGTGAAACGGGAGCCATCGCTGCCAAGGCAGGGCTGGAAACCCACATCGCCGCGAACGAATGCTACGACGCCGCTGCCCTTCCGGCACACCCTGCCGGAGACGTCCTGACCAGCAACGAAGAGCGCTGGTCCTTTGCCCGGCGCCGGGCAGCCGGCGTCGTCTCGGTCATTTCCCCGTTCAACTTTCCGCTGATCCTCTCCATCCGGTCAGTGGCCCCGGCACTCGCCCTGGGCAACGCCGTGCTGCTGAAGCCCGACCCCCGCACGAGCATCTCCGGCGGCGTCTCGATCATGCGGGTGTTTGAAGAGGCGGGCCGGCCGCCCGCCCTGCTGCAGCTCCTCCCCGGCGGTGCCGACGTCGGCCAGGCACTGGTTGAGGCGCCCGAAGTGCGCATTGTCTCCTTCACCGGTTCCACGGCGGCCGGCCGCAAGGTCGGCGAAACGGCCGGGCGGCTGCTCAAGCGTGCACACCTGGAACTCGGCGGGAACAATGCCCTGATCGTCCTGCCGGGCGCGGATCTGGACCTGGCGGCGTCGGCCGGAGCCTTTGGTTCCTTCATGCACCAGGGCCAGATCTGCATGACCACCGGACGCCACCTGGTCCATGAATCCCTGCTGGAAGAGTACGTTGAGCGTCTCAGTGCCAAGGCAAAGGCCCTTCCCGTCGGGGATCCGTGCACCGGGCAGGTGGCCCTTGGCCCGATCATCGACGAGCGGCAGCGGGACAACATCGACCGCCTGGTCCGGGCCGCGAAGGACGCCGGCGCAGAGGTCGCTGCCGGCGGAACCTACGAGAACCTCTTCTACCAGCCCACCGTGCTGACCGGTGTGACTCCGGACAACCCCGCCTGGACGGAGGAGATCTTCGGACCGGTGGCCCCGGTGCTGGGCTTCTCCACCATCGACGAGGCCATCGAGCTGACCAATGCCTCGGAGTACGGTCTTTCCGTGGGCGTGCTGGGCGATGTGGGCCTGGCGATGGAAGTCGCCGACCGGGTCGTGTCCGGCAAGGTGCACATCAACGAGCAGACAGTCTCCGATGAGGCCAACTCCCCGTTCGGAGGAATGGGCGCCTCAGGCACCGGTTCCCGCTTCGGCGGCGCAGCTGCGAACATCGAGGCCTTTACCGAGACGCAGTGGCTGACCATGCGTCCGACAATCGCCAGCTACCCGTTCTAGCGGCCGGCTGGGGTACAGCCCCGCTGCGCCGGCACCTGCCGGTTCAGCGGGGCTTGACCGGGTGTCCGCTGATGATGGAAACCCGGTTGAAGGCGTTCATCGTCACGACTGCCCAGCTCAAAACCGAGAACTGCCCGGGGCTCAGCAGGGCCTGGTACTTCTCAAAGACTTCCCCGCGCTGCTCCCCGTCGGGCAGGTGCGTCAGCGCTTCAGCCAGTCCCAGGGCGGCACGTTCGGTGTCGTCGAAGAGCGCAGTGTCGCGCCAGGCCGGCAGGACGGCGAGGCGCTGCGGAGTCTCGCCTGCTTCCAGCGCCTGGCGGGTATGCAGGTCCAGGCAATAGGCACAGCCGTTGAGCTGGGAGACGCGGAGGTTGACGAGTTCCATCACGATCCGGTCGAGCCCGGCTTCCGCTGCCGCGGTCCGTACGGCAGCAGCTGTGGACGCGAGCGCCGAATACACCGCGCGGTGCTGCTTGTCGATGAATACCTTTGTACCGTTCATGCCGTACCCGCTTCCGCACGTTTCCACATCCGCCGCAGCCTGGGGCCAGTCCACGGTGGCCTCGTCTTCAGGATGCCGCTTGAGCCGTTTCGCAATAAAGGGGCACAGCTGAATAATCCGCAAGCCGGCATCACACACGTGCCCGATAGCGTAGCGCCCGGGCTCCCCTGCCGGCGCTGTTTTGTCCTGGAGGTGCATTGAGTGCCTTTCGGTTAGCTGCGGGGACGGAGCCGGACGCCGGGCAGGACCGGTGCGGGAAGCGGCGGAAGGGGATCGTAGGGAACCGCTGAGAACCGGGTGGCCGGATCAGCGCCGGGATGGGCCTCCGCACCGATGTGCTGCTGCCAGTCGCGGCGGTACTGCACGATTTCCTCATGGCTGCGCCCAATGAAGTTCCACCACATGACGATGGTCTCGCCCAGCGGCTCCCCTCCAATCAGGACGGCACGCACCGCGCTGCCCGGCGGGGCAGTAAGCCGCAGCACAGCAGCTCCCGGGGCACGGTATGCCAGTTCACCGGGCGCGACGGCGGCACCCTGGAACTCCAGTTCCGTTCCGTCTGCCAGCACCCCGTATTCGAAGCGCGGATCGGCCTCAAGTTCCAGTGTGGTCCCGGGTTCCAGCAGCAGCTCGGCACCAACGAGGGGCGAATGCACGCGCACCGGCGAGGACGATCCGGCCAGGTCCCCCATGAAGACTCGAAGCTGCCACCCGGGGCCGGTCACAGGTTGCGGGGCATAGTGTTCAAACCGCGGTTCCGTTCCGCGGTCCTGGTCTGGAAGGGCAAGCCAGAGCTGGACGCCGTGCAGGGTCTGGGTATCCGGTGTGGAGACTTCGGAGTGCGCAATCCCGCGTCCGGCCGTCATCAGGTTGACTTCCCCGGGGCGGACCATGGCGTGCACACCGGTGCTGTCACGGTGTTCGATTTCGCCGGTGAACAGCCAGCTGACTGTCTGCAGGCCTGTATGCGGGTGAGGCGGCACCACCATCCCGCCGGTTCGCGCGACGTCGTCGGGCCCATAATGGTCCACGAAGCACCAGGCGCCGATCAGGCTCCGGCTGCGCTGCGGCAGCGTGCGGCGCACGGGCATGGCGCGCGGGCCGCCCAGCGGCACATCCCGGGGAGCATGGATTTCGACGCCGGATCCTGCCGGGCGGGCCGCACATTCCACCTCTGCCGGTGCACTTTCGACATTGCTCATGGTTTCCATCCCCTTCGGCTGATTGAGCCAACGATACATGCATATGCATCTACTGGCATCGGTGCCCGGCGAACCAGTCCCCATTAGCCACATCGCGCCAGCTTAGACAGGTGCCCCCTGATGCCCGGGCTGCCCCGGAACGTATCCTCGGTCCATGGCAAAAGTCATCTATTACGTGGCGTCATCCCTGGATGGCTACATTGCCACCGAAGACAACAAGCTCGACTGGCTGCTCGGGTTCGGCTTCGAGTCGTTCCAGGACCACTACGACCGCTTCATGGCCGGTGTTGGAGCGATCATCATGGGGGCCGAAACCTATGAATGGATCCGTGCCGAGCAGCCGGACGCCTGGGACTATGGGGTGCTTCCATGCCTGGTCCTGACACACCGGGAGCTTGTTGCTCCCGCTGAAACCGGCGTCAGCTTCGTTCAGGGCAACGTTGAGCCCATCCTGGAGCTGGCCATGGCCCTGGCCGGCGGAAGGAGCGTCTGGGTGGTGGGCGGAGGAAATGTCGCGGCCCAGTTTGCCGACGCCGGGCTGCTGGACGAGCTCTGGATCACTTATATGCCCGTTGCCCTGGGACGCGGCCGGCCCCTGCTGCCGGTCGCGGCTCCCACCGGGCGGATGCATCTGATCGGGACAACGCAGTTCAACGGCGGAGCAGCAGAACTTCGGTTCGCTGCCGGCTAAGCCAATCGACTACTCAGGCGGCTTGGTATTCCTGCGTGTCGCAGCCGCTGGTTTGCCTTCCGGGCGGACGGGATGCCGGTAAAGTTCACTTTTGCACCACTCCCCCCGCACGCTGCTCCAGTACAAAGGCCGCCGCCCTCATGACGACTGACGTTTCGACGCGCAACAATGTCCAGATCCTTGGCAACGACGCGGGCCCGGTGGTGATGTTTGCCCACGGTTTCGGATGCGACCAGGGCATGTGGCGCCGGATGATTCCCTACTTCACGGACCAGTTCCGGGTAGTGGTGTTCGACCATGTGGGTTCCGGCGGCTCGGATCTGGACGCCTACGTTCCGGCCAAGTACGCCACTCTGGACGGTTATGTCAGTGACCTGCTCGAAATCTGCGACGTGCTCGACCTGCAGGACGTCACCTTCGTCGGGCACAGCGTCGGCGCGATGATGGCTGTGGCCGCAGCAGCCGCCGATCCGGCGCGATTTTCCCGGCTGGTGCTCGTGGCGTCTTCGCCCAGCTACATGGACCGTCCTGACGACGGGTATGTGGGAGGCTTCTCCGAGACGGATATCGACGAGCTGCTCGTCTCCCTCGATTCGAACTACATCGTGTGGGCAGCTGCCATGGCGCCGATGATCATGGGCAACCCGGACAGCCCCGAGCTGCACAGCGAACTCGAAGGCAGCTTCTGCCGCCTTGATCCGGCTATTGCCCGGGGGTTCGCCCGGGTTTCCTTCCGTTCGGATGTCCGCCGCCAGCTGGCCGAGGTTAAGGTCCCCACCCTGATCCTGCAGTGCTCCGACGACCTGCTGGCCCCTCCGCACATCGGCTCGTACACCCAGGAGCGGATGCCGGTGAGCACTCTGGTCCAGCTGAAAGCGACCGGCCATCTGCCCCATGTAAGCGCTCCGGATGAAACCGCCGAGGCGATTCTGGCCTACGTGGCCAAGGCTCCGGCCGCTTCCCCGGTTCCAGCGGCGTGACCACCCCCTTCCAAGGCCCCGCACTGAGCGCACCCACAGTGGACCTGGATTATGAGGAGCTGTTCCACCACGCGCCGTCGGGCTACCTCGTGACCCTCGAGGACGGGACAATCGCCGAGGTCAACGATACGTTCGCCCGGTGGATCGGCCGCTCCCGCAGCGAGCTGCTCGGAACCAGCCTGCTGGCCCTGCTCCCGGTCGGGGACCGCATCGTATATTCCACGCATGCGCTGCCGCAGCTCGGCGTCGGCCATTCGTTTGCCGAACTTGCCGTGGATTTCGTTAACGCGGACGGCGCCCGCCTGCCTGCCCTGCTCTCGGCTACCCGCACGCCCGCAGAGGGATCCCGCCCGGCCCTCGACCGCATTGTGGTCTTCAACGCCCATGAGCGCCGCCTCTACGAACGCGAGCTGGTCGGAGCCCTCCGCGCTGCGGAAATGGCCGAGGCCGCCCGGGCCAGCGCAGAAGCCGACGTGCAGGAAAAGCAGCAGGCGCTGCGCGAAAAGGACCGGGTCCTCCAGGAGAGCCTGGCCGAGAGCCGGCGCAAGGAGTCGCTGCTGCAGACGGTGCTGGACACGGTGGAGGTTGGCGTCTCCGTTGTCGACGAGGACGGCAATGTGGTCCTCACCAATTCCCGGCAGCGCTTCATCCACCGCCGTGCCCTGCCGCCGGGCCTCACCGAAGCCAATGAGTGCGAACTGCTCATCTTCGGCCCGGACCGCGTGACACCGCTGCCGCCGGAACAGCGTCCCGTTCGACGGGCGGTGGCGGGCCAGTCCTTTTCCGACCAGCTGGTGTGGTTTGGCACTGGGGACCAGCAGCGTGCGTTCAGTGTTACGGCCCGCTCCGTGCAGCGCCAGGGCGGATTCTGCGGCTCAGTCCTGGCCTTCAGCGACGTCACCGGACTGGTGAACGCCGTCGCGGCCAAAGAGGACTTCGTGGCCAACGTCTCCCACGAGCTGCGTACGCCGCTGACGTCGATCATGGGCTACCTCGATTTGGCGCTGGAGGATGAAGCGGAGATTCCGTCACACGTGGCTTCATCCCTGAGGGTAGCGCTGCGCAACTCGGAAAAACTGCTTGAACTGGTCTCCGACCTCCTTTCGGCCGCAGCGGGACCCAGCAGCATTGAACAGGTTCCTGCCGATCTGGCTGAACTCCTGCACGGCGCCATGACCTCCGCTGCCCCCCGGGCCGAAATCAACAAGGTCAAGCTCATTGCCGACTTCCCTTCCCGCCTGCCGGTTGTCCTGGATCCGCAGCGGATCGGCCAGATGATCGACAACCTCCTCTCCAATGCCGTGAAGTATTCACCCGACGGCGGGCGCGTCACGGTGAGCGCGTGGGCTTCGAGCGGAAGCATCTCGTTCCAGGTTGCGGATACGGGGATCGGGATGAACGACGCTGAGCAGTCCGAGGTCTTTACCAAGTTCTTCCGCTCGGGGACGAGCCGCAAGGCAGCCATTCCCGGCATCGGGCTGGGCCTGGTCATCAGCAAGAACATTGTCGAGGCGCACCACGGCACCATCACGCTGCAGAGCACAGCAGGCCGGGGAACAGTTTTCACGGTGCGCCTTCCTGCACCTTCAACCTCCGACGCGTGATTTTGTGGCCTTCAAGCGCATGTGAAAACATCAACAAAAAGCTGTTGGCGGGCGGTCCCAGCGCGGCCGGCCGCGGATTGCATCTTGAGGTGAAGGACCCGCGCGCGGCGTGTGTTGGAGAGAACTGGTAGCTGAATGGACGGCAATTCTACAGCCCGGAGGGTACTCCGAAGGCTCGGATCCTTCTCCCTCGTGGGCACCATTGCCTTCCTCGTGGACATTGGACTCTTCAACCTGCTGGTGGCCACGGTCCTCGATGACAATCCCATCGCAGCCAAAATAGTCTCCGTGGTGGTGGCCACCACCATCTCGTGGCTGGGCAGCCGCTACCTCACGTTCCGCCGCACGAGGGGCCGGAGCGTGCGTTCAGAAACCATCCTGTTTGCGCTGACCAACCTCGTGGGCCTTGGCATCGCTACCGGCTGCCTCTTCGTCTCCCACTATCTGCTTGGCTTCACCAGCCAGTTCGCCGACAATATTTCCGGCAACGTCGTCGGTGTCCTGCTCGGCAACGTTTTCCGTTACTTCGCCTACCGGTACATCGTGTTCACCGAGCCCAAGGACACCACGGACAGTCCCGCGCCGGAAGACGCGGAACTGTCCCGCTAGTCCTCACATGGCCGGCGGTTCGGGCGCCGCGGGGGCCTGGCCTGGGACGGGTGGCACTGTCGGCGACGACGGCGCCTGGGCCGGTTCAGAGCTCAGCACCGCCACCTCGTACCGCGCCAGTCCTGCCGTCTCTCCGCCGTCGGCCACGAACTCGGCACCGGTGGAAAAACTGGACTCGTCGCTGGCGAGGAACAGGACCAGGTTGGCAATCTCGTCCGGCTCGCCCCTGCGGTGCAGCGCCACATGTTCCTGCCCTCCTTCCAGCCCTTCCGTCATGGGCGTCCGCACCGCACCCGGATGTACCGAGTTGACCCGGATTCCGTACGGGCCAAGGTCAATGGCAACAGACTTGGTTAGCCCGCGGACCCCATATTTCGCGGCTGTGTATCCCGGCAGATCCTTGTAGCCCTGCAGCCCGGCGGTGGAGGAAAGGTTGATGATGGATGCTCCGGCCGAGCGCTTCATTGGCTCCACCACGGCCTTGGTCCCCAGGAAAACCCCGGTGAGGTTAATGGCGATGATCGTGTTCCACTGCTCCAGCGTGTAATCCTCAATGCTGCCGAAGTTCACAATTCCGGCATTGTTCACCAGCACGTCGAGCCCGCCGAACTTCTCTTCAGCTTCCCGGACAGCCGCTGCCCAATCCTCGGGGCTGGTGACGTCCAGATGCACAAAAACGGCAGCGTCACCCAAGGACTCAGCCAGGGCCCGGCCCTCGTCGTCGAGCACATCCGCGATGACCACCCGGGCGCCCTCCGCGACGAGGCGGCGGACCACCGCGCCGCCGATCCCGCGTGATCCTCCGCTGACCAGAACCGTCTTGCCGCTGACCCGTCCCATGAAGCCTCCTTGGTACGGCTGCAGGTGCCTGGAGCTCCTGATGGACAGCCGTGACTGCCCATCCAACTACCCCTCGCGAAGGAAGTCACGGGTTTCGGCCCGGGAGGCAGAACAGGCCCGCAGCCGCAGCGGGCACGCAAAAGACTGCGCCCCGGCCTTTCGAGACGGAGCGCAGCCAGGTGGAGATGGGGGGAATCGAACCCCCGTCCGATGCCGACGAGCCAGGACTTCTCCGGGCGCAGCCTGCTGTGGATTTTCTCGGCCCCGGCCATCTCGCAGGCGAGTGGCTGATCCGGGCCCAGCCGTTCAAAAAGTCCCGGACACCTGAACGGCAGCAGTGTCCGGCAGTGGCTTCCTTAACGACGCCAGGATCCGGAACGGAAGCGTTTCCGGACTGACGGACTCACTCTGGCCTAGGCGGCGAGAGCGAAGTCAGTGCGCATAGGTTTGGCACTTATTGGTTTACAGGGGGCGTTAGCGAGATAACCCTGCATCCTCGGCCCGCTTCTCCTCGCGCGGCAAACATCGTCGATACCGATCATCCCCGTATTCAGTTACACCCCCATTAACCCATCGGCGCCCCGCAACATTCCAGCCCCTGCGCAAAGATGGTGCCCATGCAGATTCTTGAACGCAGCCTCGACGGCCTCGCTGCCGTTGCCAGCCGGTTGGCCGCCGGCGGGCAACGGCGGATCCTGGGCATCACCGGCCCTCCCGGAGCCGGAAAATCGAGCCTCGCGGAAGCACTGTCGGCGGCGCTGGGACCGGACACCGCCGTCGTCGTTGCCATGGACGGTTTCCACCTGGCGAACCGGGTGCTGGACACGCTGGGGTACCGGGACCGCAAGGGGGCGCCCGAAACGTTCGACGACGGCGGGTATGCGGCGCTGCTGCGCCGGCTGCGGCTGCAGGGGCGGAAGGAACACGTCATTTACGCCCCGGAGTTCCGCCGTGACCTGGAAGAACCTGTCGGTTCCGCCGTGCCGGTGCGCTGCGATGTTCCGCTTCTCATCACGGAGGGCAACTACCTCCTGCTGCCTGGCGGAGCGTGGCCGCAGGCACGTGCCCAGCTCGACGCCGTCTGGTATGTGGAGCTGGAGGAGACCGAGCGGATCCGACGGTTGACTGACCGGCATGCGGCCTACGGAAAATCTCCGGCAGACGCTGCTGCCTGGGCGGCCGGCAGCGACCAGGCCAACGCAGAACTCGTGGCCGCGTACGCGTCGAAAGCCGACGCCGTCGTGCGGCTGGTTCCCTAGCGTTACGCCGGCATTACCCCGGACCGGCCCCGCCGGTCAGCGGATTTGGAAACCCGGACCGGGAGGGCTTGGGTGGGAGCATGTCCTGGATTTTCCTCCGCCGCGTGGCCCAACTGCTTGCCGGCCTCTTTTTCTACGGTTTCTCGATCGGCATGATGGTCCGTGCCGGCCTGGGGGTCTCCCCCTGGGATGTCCTGGGGCAGGGCACCAGCCTGCAGACCGGCATCGCTTTCGGACTGGCCACCAACCTCATCGGGCTGGCCGTACTGCTGTTGTGGATTCCGCTGCGCCAGAAACCCGGGCCCGGCACCGTGCTCAATGTGCTCCTCGTCGGCCCCAGCGCCGAGGTCGGCCTGGCGGTAGTGAGCGAGCCCTCCGGGATATGGGGCCAAATCCTGCTGTTTGCCGGGGGCCTGACGCTGCTGGCCGTAGCCACCGGACTGTATATCGGTGCCCGGATGGGGCCGGGTCCCCGCGACGGGCTCATGACCGGGCTCCATGCCCGCTTCGGCTGGCCGATCTGGGCCGTGCGCACCGGCATTGAAGTGAGCGTGCTGGCTGTCGGCTGGGCGCTGGGCGGCACTGTCGGCCTGGGCACCGTGGCTTTCGCGCTGCTGATCGGGCCCATGGTCAACCGGACCATGCCGTTCTTCCACATTCCGGTCCGGACAGCTTCCGCCCCCTGAGTTCCGCTAGCGGGTGGCGGCGCACTCCGGGAGCAGCTCCGCCATCCGTTCATCGCTCAGCCGTGACAGTGCGGTGAGCAGGGTGGTGATCCGTTCCCGCTCGGCCCTGGTGAACCGGCTGGAGTCCAGGATGTCGCTGACCCACAGTCCGTCCATCGCCAGGCGGATCACGACGCCGATGATTCCGGCCGGATCCCGCGGGCCCAGGTTCGCTTCATCCAGCCGCCGGTTCAGGTAGAGCAGGGACTCGGCAAGGTTCGGTCGGCTGATGGCTGTTTCCAGGAGTGCGGCCTGGTCCATGGAACTGTTGGCCCGGACGTCGGAGAAGGCCTTGATGTAGGCCCGTTCCTGGGCTCCCACCGGATCCGGGTCCGCATCGGCCAGGTCTCCCAGCCGGTGCACCAGCTGCACGATCATTTCCTCGACGTCTTGCTCAATCTCGGTAATGGACGCTCCAGCGGCGAACATTGCGCTCTCTTTTCTTTGCTTTGATACCTCGGCTTCCCGGCACTGACTCCGCCAGGGTGACCGGCCAGTCTAACCCGTTTCGCGGGACTTTTCAGCTTCGTCCAACCCGGCCGAACAGCCCTCCCCCTCACCCCCGAAGGCCGGTATCGTTTGCCCATGCCCATCGAAATCCGTCCGGCGACCGTCTTTGAGGACACCGCCGCCGTCCTCGGCCCAAAGAATCCCGATGCAAATGCCTGCTGGTGCCTGAGCTACCGGCTTCTGCCAAAGGAAAACCGGGACCTGGAGCGCACGGCCAGAGGCGAACGTGTCCGCAGACTGGTCCAGGAGGACCCGCCTCCCGGCGTCCTTGCCTACGACGACGGCGTTCCGGCCGGGTGGGCAGGAATCCACCCCCGCGCGGACACCTCCTTCGCCGCCACCCGGAAGATCCCGCACCTGGACGAAACGCCCGTGTGGTCCCTGTGGTGTGTTCGGGTCCGGCCCGGGCACCGCGGAAAGGGCATCTCCCATGAGCTGGTCACCGGGGCGGTGGAGTTCGCCAGGAGCCACGGCGCTCCGGCAGTGGAGGCCTACCCTGTGGACAACGAGGGAGCGAAGGTTGATCTGACCATGGCCTACGTGGGCACCCGGTCCCTTTTCGAAGCGGCTGGCTTCACCATGGCAGCGAAGACGGAATCGGTCCTCAACGGATTCCCTCGGGTGCTCATGCGGCTGGACCTCACGCCCTGACATCACCCCGGCGCCGCGGCGTAGACTCCACGCACCGCCTGTGAGAGGAAGCCAGCCATGAGCAATCCGCACCAGCCCGCATGGTGGACCAGCGCCGTCGTCTACCAGATCTATCCGCGGAGCTTCGCGGATGGCACCGGGGACGGCATTGGTGACCTCAAGGGCATCCTGGAACACGTGGATTATCTGCAGGATCTCGGCGTGGACGTCATCTGGCTCTCCCCCGTCCATGAATCACCGCAGCGGGACAACGGCTACGACATCTCCAACTACCGGCGGATCGACCGCCTCTTTGGCACGGAAGAGGACTTCGACGAACTGCTCGGGCGGCTGCACGTCCGCGGCATGAAGCTGGTGATGGACCTGGTGGTCAACCACACATCGAGCGAACACCCTGCGTTCAAGGAAGCACGCTCCTCCCGGGAGAACCCGCTCCGGGACTACTTTTGGTGGCGGGATGCGCGCCCGGGATTCGAGCCAGGGGAACCCGGGGCCGAACCGAACAACTGGGGATCCCACTTCGGCGGACCGGCCTGGACCTTCGATCCCGCGACCCAGCAGTATTACCTGCATCTGTTCACCCCGCACCAGCCGGACCTGAACTGGGAGAACCCGAAGGTGCGGCACGAGGTGTACGAGACCATGCGCTGGTGGCTGGACCGTGGGGTGGACGGCTTCCGGATGGACGTCATCAACTTCATCTCAAAGGACCTGGCCCTGCCGGACGGGCTGATGGAACCGGGCAGCATCTGGGGCGACGGATCGCCCTATTTCACCAATGGCCCCCGCATCCACGAATTCCTCCAGGAAATGCGACGCGAGGTCTTTTCAGGGCGCGACGGCGACTTCCTCACCGTGGGTGAGACGCCGGGCGCCACGGTGGACCAAGCCCTGCTCTATACCGACCCGTACCGGGCGGAACTGGACATGGTCTTCCAGTTCGAGCATGTGAGCCTTGACCAGGCCAGCGGACGGAAGTGGGATTACCGGCCCCTGAGTCTCCCGGACCTGAAAACGTCCTGGAACCGCTGGCAGCGCGGACTGGCGGACCGCGGCTGGAACAGCCTGTACCTCAGCAACCACGACCAGCCCCGGCACGTTTCACGCTTTGGCAACGACGGCGCCTACCGCTATGAATCTGCCACCCTGTGGGCCACCCTGCTCCACCTGCAGCGCGGCACGCCCTACGTGTACCAGGGCGAGGAAATCGGCATGACCAACGCCGGGTTCACCTCAATCGACCAGTACCGCGACGTCGAATCGCTCAACTTCTACGCTGAGGCCACGGCAGGGGGCATGAGTCCCGAGGACGCGCTGGAGGCGCTGCGGGCCATGAGCAGGGACAACCCGCGCACCCCCATGCAGTGGACCGCCGGACCCAACGCGGGCTTCAGCGACGGTGAGCCCTGGATAGAGGTCAATCCGAACCACCTGGACGTCAACGCCGAATCGGACCGGGCAGCCGAGAAGTCGGTGTTCGGCTACTACCGCAGCCTCATTGATCTCCGCCACACGCAGGACGTGGTGGCCCTGGGCGACTTCCATTTGGAAGCCCCGGAACACCCCCACCTGTTTGCCTTCCACCGCCGGCTGGATAAAACGGAATGGCTCATAGTCGCCAATGTCTCCGATGCGGATCTGGAACTGCCCCTTGGAATGGCCGTCTCCGGGCCGTTGATCCTGGGGAATTACGCCGACGCCGGCGACCCGGAGGTGCTCCGCCCGTGGGAGGCCCGCGTTCTGGACGTTTCCACGACCGAGAGCTGGGTTGGCTAGCGCAGGACTTCTCCCGATGAACCATTGACATTATCAACAATCATTGGTCGAATGTGACATACGCCACTTGATCAGCTGAATTTTGGTGCCTGCTAATAGGCCACACATTCAACGGCGTCCGCAGTCTTAAGTGTTGCTCAGTTACCGGTGCCGGACATTGTCGTTCGCCATCGCCAGTCCAAGACGCGACTAGAGGAGTCAGAGCTGACTATGAACAAGAACATCAAGGCCACGGCCGCACTGGCCGCCGCCGGCATCATGCTCGCTGCCTGCGGCGCCAGCCCCAATGCACGGTCTGAAGGCACCAGCTCGGCTGACTCAGCTGGCGACGGACCCCAGTCCCTCGTATTCGCCGTTGTGCCAACGGATGACAGCAAAGAGCTGGAAAACAGCTTCAAGCCCATCGTGGCCGCAATCGAGAAGGAAACCGGACTCCCCACCAGCATCGAGGCCGTGAGCAGCAACGCCGGTGTTATCGAGGCCCAGGCGGCCCAGCGGGTGGACGTGGCTACCTACGGAGCGTTTTCCTATTACCTCGCTCAGGGCGTGGCAGATATAACCCCCGTGGCGATGGATCAGCGGACCCCCGAGGCAGGATCCGGCGCGGTGCAGTCCCTTGGCGTCGTAGCCGCAGGCTCCAGCATCAAAACCCTCGAGGATGTCCAGGGCAAGGACGTGTGCTTCACGGACCCTGCCTCCAGCACCGGATATTTGGCAGCAGCGGCCGGCTTGATCGGCATCGGGCTCGACCCAAAGACGGACATCAACCCGATTTTCGCGGGCTCACATGATGTCGCCGTGACCCAGATGCTCGCCGGGGACTGCGAGGTGGCCTTCGTAGCGGGCACCTTCATCACGGATATCCTCCCGGCACGCGGGGTCATCAAGGACGGCGATGTGGAGACGGTTTGGACCTCCCCCGACATTCCCGCAACCCCGATGGTCATTGGCAACTGGCTGCCGGAGGAACTGCAAAACAAGATCACCGATGCCGTGCTGAAGTACAACGCCGTTACGGCCGCCGAGGCAGGCCTTTGCCCGGAGGACCAGCGCGAGGCTCATCCCTCCTGGGGCGGAGACTACACCGGGAAGATGGCCTGCGAGTGGGGCGGCACAGGAGCCTTCGCCTTCGAACCAGCCACAGATGATGACTACGCAACCATCCGGGAAATCTGCGACACCACGCAGGCTGAAGTCTGCCGCAACGAGTAAGAGGCGAAGAACATGACCACCGCCCATCCAACCCACGACTCAGGACAGCCAACTGTGACAGACGCTTCGCCTGCGGAATCCAGCTTGCTCCTGCAGGACCTTGGAATGAGCTTTGGAGCCAAAACAGTGCTCAAGGGCATAAACCTGGAGGTAAAGCCCGGACAGTTTGTGGCCCTCGTGGGGCCTTCCGGTGCCGGCAAATCAACGCTGCTGCGCTTGATTAATGGAAGCCACCGGCCGACCGGAGGAACGGTAAATGTTCTCGGAGTGAATCCAGGAACGTGCGGTCGCAAGAATCTGCAGAAGCTGCGGACACAGGTGGGATTTGTTTTCCAGCAATTCGGCTTGGTAGGGCGCCTCAGTGCAATGGAGAACGTTCTGATGGGCGCCTTGGGATCCTTGAAGATGCCCCGGTACGGCATCTCCACATATCCAGCAGCACTGAGGGAAAAGGCGCTTTCCAACCTGGAAAGGGTGGGGTTGGCCGATCATCGTTTCCAGCGGTGCGACACCCTTTCGGGTGGCCAGCAGCAGCGGGTCGCGATTGCTCGGACACTCATGCAGGATGCACGAATCGTCCTGGCCGACGAACCAGTGGCGTCGTTGGATCCCAGTGCTTCTCTCTCTGTCCTGAACACCTTGAAAAAGGTAAGCGCCGAGGACGGGTTTACTGTCATCTGCTCGCTGCACCAGGTGGACCTGGCTCTCCAGGTATCTGACCGGGTAGTCGCAGTCCGAGATGGGTCACTGATCCTGGATACTCCCACCAAGGAGACGTCAGAAGCCTCACTCCGGGGGATATACGAAGAGGCGAAGGACGCTGGTTCATGAGCCACTCGGCGGAACGCACAGACCCCGCCGTCCGCTCTGAGACCAGTAACACTGGCAGCGGCCGCGGAAACATGTCCAAGGTGACGGCTCCGCTCCTAGTTTCCGGCCCCCCGCGGGTTTCTGCCGCGACGCTTGGCATCCCCCTGGCCTACCTGGCGGTTACCCTTTTCGGGATCTGGTGGATTGATATCCGTCCCGCCGCCGTAGCAGCCGGGCTCGGTGATATCGCCCGGCTGCTGGAACGAATGGTTCCCCCTACCACCGGCCCAGTGCCGGACCTGCTCACATTGACTCTCGAGACCCTGTGGATCGCAGTGGCAGGGACTGGTTTGGCGGCAATAGCTTCAGTTTTCCTCGCGGCTGCGGCGTCCCGGCACTTCACCGGCCCACGGGCAGTGAGATGGCTCGCCCAGGCAATCATCATCGTCACCAGGGCAATTCCCTCTCTCATTTTCGCCATCATTTTTGTGCGCATTTTCGGCCTGGGACCACTGGCCGGCGCACTGGCTATCGCGTTCCATTCCGTAGGCATGATCGGGAAAATGATGTCCGATGTCTTTGAGGAACAGACTCCGGCACCCCGTGAAGCGATCGCGGCTGTTGGCGCCAACCGCATGCAGAACTTCGTATCCACCACCCTGACGCGTGCTCTCCCGGCCGTCACCTCCCTGGTGATCTACCGCCTGGACATCAATGTCCGGGCCTCAGCCGTCCTCGGCCTAGTGGGGGCGGGCGGAATCGGCGTCGCGCTGCAGACGGCCATTGGCTCGCTCAACTACCGCAGGGCAGCGGGGATTATCCTCGTGATCGTTGTCCTTCTCCTCATCTTGGAACTGGTCGCGTACCTCGTACAGCGGGCGGTTGCCGAACACGCTGACGAACACACGCAGTCTCAGTTGTTCGTGCCCGGACCCGCGGCCGCTACCCCCGGGTGGAACCGCGCACGGATCCTCCGCACCGGCGGAACGGCGGCAGTCGTATGCCTGTTCCTCTATTCCTTGAGCCAGCTGTCGCTGAATCCCGCCCGTCTGGGACAAGCGTGGAACAACGCCACGGCATTGTTGTCCGGTTTCGTCCCGCCCGTGGTCACCCCGGACATC
This sequence comes from Arthrobacter sp. 7Tela_A1, assembly GCF_049311065.1. Taxonomy (NCBI): domain Bacteria; kingdom Bacillati; phylum Actinomycetota; class Actinomycetes; order Micrococcales; family Micrococcaceae; genus Arthrobacter; species Arthrobacter sp. 7Tela_A1. Next base: position 18,782 of record NZ_JAXIOO010000047.1, read on the forward strand.
CTCTTAGGCATTTTCGAGAGCGTCATCATGGCGTTCACAGCCACTTTCTTCGGGGTGGTTTTTGGTCTGGTCATAGCCGTTCTGTCCACCAGGCATCTGGTGCGCTTCGCGCCGCTGGCTTTCGTCCTGCGGGGCCTTGTTGTCTTTATGCGCGGAATCCCAGACATTATCTACGCGCTGATATTCGTCGCGGCCCTGGGCCTCGGACCCTTCGCAGGGTTCCTCGCCCTGACGATCTCGTGCACGGCGCTGGCCTCCAAGTTCTTCACCGACTCGCTCCAAAACATAGACCCGGCACCCATCAGGGCACTGGAAGCCACAGGGGCAAACCGGCTTCAGGTTTTCGTCAGCGGGGTGTGGCCCCAGTTCGTTCCGAGCTTCATTGGCAACAGCCTCTTCACATCTGACCTGGCCCTGCGTGAGTCAGCCGTGCTCGGCATTGTCGGAGCAGGCGGAGTGGGCTTTCTGCTGGACGAATCCGTGGCAACGCTTCATTACCAGCAGACCGCCGGGATCCTCATAGGCCTCGTCGTCGTGGTGGTCGCATTGGAATCCGTGGCCCGGTGGGCCCGCAGAAAGGTTATCTGAAATGGGTCAGTGCCCCTATGGCTTCACTGCCTCCGGTGAGCGTTCCCCGAGTGCCCCGGCCGGAATACGGCCTTCTGAGTGGTCGCCCGCGCTGGATGAGACCTTCGGGAGCGCCCACCGCGACTATGCGGAACTCCGCCAGACAAATCCCTTTCCCTGGAGCGAAGATTTCGGAGGATTCTGGTCCGCCACAACCTACGAAGACATTGTTCGCATTACGCAGGATGATGACCTGTTCATCACGTCGGTGCAGAACGTAGTGCCCCACGTTCCGCGTTCCTCCCGCCGTCCCCCGCTGCACTTCGATCCGCCGGAGCACACGGCCTACCGTGAAGCCATCGATCCGGTGCTGCGCCGCTCGATCGTACGTTCACATGAGGCTGCTTTCCGTGCCAGCGCCGCCGAACTGGTACGGGGGTTGTTGGCCAAAGAGGGCGACGCCGATGGTGTCCGCGATTTCGCAGCACCCTTCGTCATGGACTGTTTCGCATCATTCCTCGGCGTCCCTGCCTCGTTGACCCGGCACATCAGGGATATCGGGGTGCGTTATTCCTTTGCCATTCAGGACATGGACGAGGCCGTCGTCGGCGAATGCAGTGCAGAGCTGTACCGGATCGCCGAATCCGTCTACCGGGAACGGCTGGCGGCCGGTGCAGATTCAGCACAGGACCTCGTTACCAGTCTTCATGAGGCTGCATTGAACCCTGACAATCACATCACCGAGAAGACAGCGATCGCCACGATCCGGCAGATGATAGTGGCGGGGATGGGTGCTCCACAGGCAGTGCTCGGCAGCTGTCTGGTGCATCTGGCGCAGGACCAGGACCTGCAGCAGCACCTGCGGAAGAATCCAGCCGATCTGCCGGCGGCCATCGAGGAATTCCTCCGGCTTCACGCCCCCTACCGGGTCTTTGCCCGGACGGCGAAACAGGACACGATCGTACGCGGACGCATGATCCGGGAGGCAGAACCAGTCGCCCTCTTGTTCCCTTCCGGCAACAGGGATGAAACGGTATTCCCCGAGCCGGACAAATTTGTGCTGCGCAGGCCAAACAACTCCCATTTGGCTTTCGGCAGGGGCGCCCACAAGTGCCCGGCGGCCACGCTGGGCAGATTGGAGCTTCTCGTAGCCCTGGAAGTACTCCTGGAACGCACCGAGCGTTTTGAGCTTGCCGGCGACGTCACAATGATGAACTGGCTCGAATACGGACCACGCGCCGTCCCGCTGCACCTGGCTGGAAGGACGGTTGCGGGTGCGTCCCATGTGCTCAATCCGGGCATCGGGCAATGACAGAATCGACCCATGCCTCCGCCCACCCTGCCGCGTTTCCAGTCCGGCGCACCCCCGCAGCAGCTGCTGACCGTATTGCTGGGCGACTACTGGCACACCCGCAGCGAGCCGATTCCCTCGGCCGCGCTCGTGGATTTACTGCAGGTTTTTGGTGTGACTGCCAGCGGGGCCCGCGCGGCCATCCAAAGACTGGCACAGCGCGGTTTCCTGGTCGGGACAAAAGCCGGCAGACAGACGTCCTACGCCGTGTCGCCTATGAGCCGGGACCGGGTCAACACGCATGTCCGCGCCCTGTTTATGAGCCACTTGCCGCAGGCCTGGGACGGGTCCTGGACCTTGGTCGGATATTCCCTCCCCGAGGATGCGAAAGGAACCCGGAGGGTCCTCCGCGATCAACTCCGGCAGCTCGGTTTTGGAAATCTCTACGATGCCCTGTGGGTTCGTCCCGGCAACCACCTGGAGGCTGTGGACAACTTGCGGGCGCACCTGGCCGGCCTGCTGAGTCCGGATCAGCTCACTGTATTCACTGGTGCCCAGCTCCCGGGCGGGGAAGGGATGGACGCTGTCCGGACCGCATTTGGTTTGCCGGCACTGTCCACAGGCTATGCGGACTTTATCGAACGCTGGGAGCCGTTTGCCGCCGCTCTCGAGAAGAGGCCAGAGGGTGCCCTGGACACAGATCCGGGCTCAGGGCTCCGTCCGGGGGACTCAGTCCTCCAGCTCCGGACCTCGATCATGGCCGACTGGCGCACCCTGCGCCGGCAGGACCCCTGCCTCCCCCACGAACTACTCGGCCAGGAATTCCCCATGCACCGCGCCGTGGAAATTTGTTCGGCCCTGTATGACTCTCTGGGCCCGGCAGCGGAATCAGGTTTCCGCAGGATCCTGCGTACACACGATGAGTCGTTGGCCGCTCTGGCCACGCATCACACCTTTGAGGCATCGGCCTCGCTGCTTCGCTCGAAGGACTGAGACCGTACCTACGAATTTCCCCCGTGCCCCTTGAGGCGCATAGCGCACCACGGACAGGATCTCCATGCCACGCATAGAACACCCATCGAAACTTGCCGCCAAGGTGCTGCCTTCGGCTCTTTCCGCCGCACTTATCGTTGCCGCTTTCACCGTTGCACCGGCGGCGATGGCCCCTGCACACGCGGTTCCTGCCTCGGAGAAGCCGGCTGCCACAGCATTCAATGAACCCGCTGCAGAGGTACGGGGTACCCTTCCCGGCGGCGGACGCTATGTCCTGCACGAACCCGCTCGGTGGAACGGAACGGTACTGATGTGGAATCCGGGGTACGGCGGAGCACCCGAAGCTGCCGCTGCCCCCAATCCCACAGTCCAAGGTTGGCTGCTGTCCAAGGGATATGCACTCGCCGGCAGCACTGCCGCGGCGGGCGGCTGGGGAGTCGAAGGGCTCATCGGCAATCAGCCCGCGCTCCTTGACGCGGTGAAGTCCGAGCTGGGCGAGCCCAAGTTCGTGGTTTCCTGGGGTTCGTCCATGGGCGGACTGACATCAGTGGCAAACATGGAGGCTCATCCACAGATGTTCGACGCCGCCCTGCCGCTGTGTGGGTCCGTTGCCGGTGCGATTCCCATGCTGAACGGAAGCCTGGACGGCGCCTTTGTCCTGAAAATGCTTCTCGCACCGGGTGACACCCGGTTGGAATTGGTCGATGTGCAAGACGAACCAACCCGGCAGGCAGCCTTTCGTGAAGTGCTGGACGAGGCACAGGCGACGCCCGCAGGAAGGGCGCGAATTGCATTGGCTGCAGCCGTAGCCCAACTTCCCTCCTGGACCCAGCCCGGCACCCCCGAACCTTCACCCCGTGATTACGCTGCACAGCAGGAACAGCTCTATGCAGCCTTCATGTTCGGAGTGATCTCGCCGAGGCAGCCCCTGGAAGAACGTGCCGGCGGCAACTTCTCCTGGAACACCGGGGTCGATTATGCCCGTTCCCTGAACCAGTCCGGCCAGGCACAAATGGTCCGTTCCCTCTACGCAGAGGCAGGGATTTCCCTCTCCGACGACCTCAAGACTGTCAACACCGCGGAGCGGGTTAGCGCGGATCCTCTTGCCGTGGACTACATGCAGGCCAACGCCACGCCCCTCGGAGATATTAACGGCCCCGTGCTTTCTCTTCACGAGACCGGAGACACCGCCCCGACGGTGACCCAGGCGGGGACATATGCCGAACGGGTGCGGCGCAACGGGGACAACGCCCTCCTGCGCCAGGCTTTCGTCGACAGGCCGGGACACTGCAATTTTGCGGATGCTGAAATCGCTGCAACGGTCACCACCCTGCAGCAGCGGCTGGACTCCGGCCGCTGGGCCAGCCTGGCGCACCCAGCCACGCTCAACCGCCTTGCTGACCGGATCGCCAAGGAAGACAACCTCGCAAGAGGCGGTTCCTTCGCTTCATTCCAGCCGCCCCCGGATGCTGCGTCCGGAACGCGCCGAAGGCAGCTAGGGCTGCGGGGAACCCGCCGGATTCGTTGCGCAGACGGAGGTGGCGGCTAGGCTCGCAGGAAAGAGACCGAACAGCCAAGGAGTGCTATGTCCACCGCCCCCACCATCCCGCTCCGCAACGGGCTTGAACTGCCCGCGCTGGGCATGGGCACCTGGCCCATGGATGACGCACAGACCGCAGACGCCGTAGTTACAGCCCTTGAGGCGGGTTACCGCCTGTTCGACACGGCGGAAAACTACGGCAACGAGGCCGGTGTGGGTGAGGGCATCCGGCGCAGCGGGATCGCCCGGAGCGAGGTTGTTATCACCACGAAGTTCAACAAGCGGTGGCACTCCCGGGACGGCGTCCGCGAGGCGTTTTCCGCGTCGGCCCAGCGGCTCGGCACCGAGTACATCGACCTGCTCCTGGTGCATTGGCCCAACCCGGACCAGGACCGGTTCGTCGAGGCTGTCCAGGGCATTGCCGACCTTCTCGCCGAGGGGATGGTGCGCGGGATCGGGGTTTCAAACTTCAAGCCAGCCCACCTCCAGCGCCTGGCCGACGCCGGGGTCCTTCCCGACCTGAACCAGATCCAGGTTGACCCCCGCCACGTCCGTGAAGCGTCCCGGCAGGCCAACAGCCGGCTGGGCATCGTCACCGAATCGTGGAGCCCGCTGGGGAGGGACGGTGGCCTGCTGAAGGACCCGGCTGTCACCGCGCTCGCCGCAAAGTACGAACGGACACCCGGGCAAATCGTCCTCCGCTGGCACGTGCAGCAGGGCCTGGTTCCCATTCCGAAGGCATCCTCCCGGGAACATTTGGAAGAAAACCTGGCGGTCTTCGATTTCGCCTTGGAAGAAGCCGAGATAGCGGACCTCTCCGCACTGGATACCGGAGAGGCCGGGATCCTGGACTCAGACAGCTTTGGACACTAAGCGTCCCGGCCGCGGGCTTTCCCGGCGGCGGGCAGGCTGTTAGCGTCGGGACATGTCCCGCAGCCCCCTGCTCCGTGCCCTGACCAGCCGCGCCCCCAAGACCAGCCGCCAGCGCCGGGCCGCCGCCGTCGTCCTGGGGCTCTTCCTGGCGTTCGCCGGCACCAGCCATCTCACGTTCGCGCGGGATGAGTTCCAGGCGCAGGTTCCCGGCTGGGTGCCGATGGACAAGGACCTGGTGGTGGTGGTTTCCGGTATCGCCGAAATCGGCCTGGGTGCTGCGCTCGCCGCGCTGCCGGGCCGCCGGGTACCAGTGGGACTGGCGGCCGCAGCGTTCTTCATCGCGATCTTCCCGGGCAACATCTCGCAGTACGTGACGCAGACGGACGGATTTGGGCTGGACACCGACCAGAAGCGGCTCGTCCGGCTCTTCTTCCAGCCGCTGCTGGTCATCTGGGCTCTGTGGTCCACCGGCGCGTGGCAGGCCCTGCGCACTGCACTCCGCCGGAAACAGCCGGACCCGCGCGCAGCCCGGTGAACGGACTTTGATGCCCGCCACAGCAACATGTGCACAACACCACCGTTTTGCCTGCGCGCTTTGTGATGGGGGTTATGCAACCCGGCTCCCGGGTTGCCTAGCCTTAAGTGGGAGCGGGGGCAGGCGCGTGCCTTGCACGCCGCCGACATCCCCCACTCATGACCATCGAAAGGAGGACCTATGTTCCAGACAAGGTCCACTCGTGGAACCACCCAGCGGACAACTGCCCTCCTCACGGGCATCGCCATCGCTTCCGCCCTCGTGGCAGGCGGCGTCTCCGCCGTTGAAATGAGCTTCGAGACCGCACCGTCCCTTGGCGCGGCTGTCGAAGCAGCTCCGGCCTCAGCCTAGGATCCGGCCGGCTGAATCCCGAAGTCCCGCAGATGAATTGTCTGCGGGACTTTCAGCTCCCCGGGTGCAGTGGAAGAATCGCGGCACACCAAGGAACTGCACAGCAGCACGGCGGCACAAAGTCCAGGAGCTGATCGCATGGCTGGAACCCAACGCACGCCCACGGGACCGGACTACGGCAACGTCCCCGTCATCGCGTCCGGCGTTATCGCAGCATTCGTTGCCATTACGACGGCGGTGGTCTCCACGGGCGGGGCAGAGAACGAATTCCGCTGGCAGCTTGGCCTCGCGGCCGGATGCATTGCCTTCATCGTTTGCCTGGCCACGTTCACGCTGATGATCCTCGCGGGCAAACCCAATCCTGATTCCATGGGCCACGGATCGGGCGTCAACCGCCGGTTGGGCGCCCCACCCGCTGCCCCGGAGAAGGACCCAGAGGAGCCCGGGG
>NZ_JAXIOO010000048.1:0-24968 GCF_049311065.1 Arthrobacter sp. 7Tela_A1
GGGGCGCCCCGCGGGGGGCGGGCCCCCGGGGGGGGGGGCCCCCCCCCCGTTCTGTCCTTACCTTTTCAGCAGCCGCACAACCGGCTGAGAAAGGACACTCGTGCTGCGAGTTATAGGCAAGCGCCTGTTAATGCTGATCCCGACCCTGATCGGCTTGTCCATCCTTTTGTTCATCTGGGTCCGCAGCCTTCCCGGCGGCCCGGCCACCGCCCTCCTGGGCGACAAGGCCACACCTGAGGCCATCGCCAGGATCAATGAGGCCTACGGCTTCGACCGGCCCCTCATCGAGCAGTACTTCACCTACGTGGGCAAACTCCTGCAGGGCGACTTCGGCACGTCCACCGTGACCGGCCGTCCCGTCCTGGAAGAGTTCGCCACCCGTTTCCCGGCCACGTTGGAACTTGCCGCCGTCGCCCTGATCTTCGCGATCGGCATCGGTATCCCGCTGGGCTACCTGGCTGCCAGGCACTACGGCCGGTTCTGGGACCACTCCTCCGTGGTGCTCTCCCTGATCGGCATCACCGTGCCGGTCTTCTTCCTGGCCTTCATCCTTAAGTGGCTCCTGGCCATCCAAATCCCGCTGTTCCCCACGGACGGCCGGCAGGATCCGCGCATCAACGCCACTCACGTCACGGACTTCTATGTCCTGGACGGGCTGTTAACGAGGGAATGGGATGCGTCCTGGGATGCCCTGATGCACCTGGTCCTGCCCGGCATTGCGCTCGGAACGATTCCGCTGGCGATCATCGTGCGCATTACCCGCGCGTCCGTCCTTGAAGTGCAGGGCGCGGACTATGTCCGCACGGCCCGGGCCAAGGGGCTGATGGAAAAAACCATCCGCAACCGGTTCGTGCTGCGCAACGCGATGCTTCCCGTTACCACGACCATTGGCCTGCAGACAGGGCTGCTCATCTCCGGTGCCGTCCTGACCGAAACGGTCTTTGCCTTCAGCGGAGTGGGAAGGTTTCTGCGGGACGCCATCTTCAACCTGGACTATCCCGTGCTGCAGGGCTTCATCATCTTTATCGCCGTGGCGTATTCGCTGATCAACCTGCTGGTTGATGTGTCCTACGGCTTCATCGACCCGAGGGTGAGGGTGCAATGAGTACAGTTCTACCGCCGCCGGCGGGCGGCGCTGTCCGCCCCGACGAACCGGCAGCTCCTGATGTGCGCGGCAGCGGAATGTGGAGTGATGCCTTCCGCAGGCTGCGCCGCAACCCCGCGGCGATCGCGGGCGCGGTGATCGTAGGCCTGTTCATCCTGGTCGCCATCTTCGCGCCCATCCTTGCGCCGTACGGCGGCGAGGAACTGCCGGGCCGCACCGAAATCACACCTACGTCGATCCCCGGACCCGGTGACATCGAAAGCTATCCGCTCGGTCTGGACCGCTTCGGCGGCGATGTCCTGTCCAAGCTCATCTGGGGAGCCCGCGCGTCCCTGCTGATCGGCGTTATCTCCACCGCACTTGGACTCGCCGGAGGCATGCTGCTCGGCGTGATCGCCGGCGGCGTCGGCGGCTGGGTGGACAACGTCATCATGCGGTTCGTGGACATCCTGCTCTCCGTCCCGAACCTGCTGCTGGCTGTGAGCATCGCGGCCGTGCTGGGACAGACGCCGTCGGCGGTGATGATCGCCATCGGGGTATCCCAGGTGCCGATCTTCGCCAGACTCCTGCGGTCGTCCATGATCAGCCAGCGGGGCGCGGACTACATCCTGTCCGCGCAAGCACTGGGGCTGAGCACCCGGACCATCACCATGAGCCATCTGCTGCCGAACAGTGTTGGCCCCGTGATCGTCCAGGCGACCCTGACCCTGGCCACCGCAGTGATCGACGCCGCAGCCCTGTCCTTCCTGGGACTCGGCGGCGGACGGCCCGAGAGCGCGGAATGGGGGCGGATGCTGACCTCCGCACAGAACGAACTTGCCGTGGCACCGCAGCTCGCGTTCCTGCCCGGCATCTGCATTGCCATCACGGCCCTCGGCTTCACCCTGCTGGGTGAGTCGCTGCGTGAAGCACTGGATCCCAAGACGCGGCGCAAGTAGCGCACCGGCCGCGGAGACAAAGATCCGCGGACACACAGACAGGGCCTGCTCCCATGGGAGCAGGCCCTGTCTTTGTGCCGGTGTGCTGTGCGGTTGCTGCCGGCTATGAAGCCAGTTCGCCTTCAATGTTGAGTTCGTTGCCTGGAATGGAGGCAAGCAGCTTCCGGGTGTACGGGTGCCGCGGATTCTGGAAAACCTCTTCGGAGGTCGCTGCTTCCACCAGCTCCCCGTCCTTCATAACGCAGACGTAGTCCGAGATCAGCCGGACCACGGCCAGGTCGTGTGAAATGAAGAGGTAGCTCAGCCCGAGCTCGCGCTGCAGGTCTCCCAGCAGTCTCAGGATCTGTGCCTGCACCAGGACGTCCAGTGCCGAGACAGGTTCGTCGCAGATGATCAGTTCGGGCTTGAGCGCCAGGGCACGGGCAATGGCCACACGCTGGCGCTGCCCGCCCGAGAGCTCCGCCGGATAGCGGCGCAGCATGGACACCGGCAGGGCAACCTGTTCCATGAGTTCGCGTACCCGGGCGGCCCGCTCCGCGCGGTCGCCGCGCTTGTAGGTCTTGAGCGGTTCGTCCAGGATCCGTTCAATGGTGAACATCGGGTCCAGGGAAGAATACGGATCCTGGAAGATCGGCTGCACCCGCTGGCGGAAACTGCTGAGCTCGCGCTTCTGCAGCGAAGCAATGTCGACGCCGTCGAACGTCATGGTGCCCGACGTTGGCTCGATCAGCTTGAGCAGCATCCTCGCCGTCGTCGTTTTCCCCGATCCGGACTCCCCCACGATGGCCACTGTCTTGCCGCGCGGGATTTCAAGGCTCACGTTCCGCACTGCATGGAAGTCTCCGGCCTTGCCGCGGATGGGGAAGACTTTGTTCAGGTCCCGGATTTCCACGATGTTGTCCACCGCTGCCGGACTTTCAGCTGTCCCGGAGGCGGCAATGGCAGTCTCGCCGCTGCCGACTGCCTGCAGCCGTTCAGACGCCGGTGCGGCAAACGCGCCGGGCGCAAGGCGCACTGCCGCCACGCTGGGCGCCGCACGCACCAGGGACTGCGTATAGGGATGCTGGGGGTCTTCCAGCAGCTGGCGTGCAGGCCCGGTCTCGACGACCTCGCCCCGGTGCATCACCACCAGGTCGGAAGCACGTTCGGCTGCCAGACCCAAGTCGTGTGTGATCAGCAGGACACTGGTGCCCAGTTCTTCGGTCATCCGTTCGATCTGGTCCAGGATGGTCCGCTGGACCGTGACGTCAAGCGCACTGGTGGGCTCATCGGCGATCAGCAGGCGGGGCCTGCAGGCAAGCCCAATGGCGATCAGCGCGCGCTGGCGCATACCGCCGGAAAACTCGTGCGGGTACTGCTTGGCCCGTTCTGCGGCATCGGGAAGTCCGGCTGCCGTGAGCACCTCCACGACCTTGCGGTCCACGTCCTTGCTGGTGGCCATGCCGTGGACCAGGAGCGTCTCCGCGACCTGGGTGCCGATCTTGGTCACCGGGTTCAGATTGGACATCGGATCCTGGGGAACGAGTCCAATGGCCCGCCCCCGGACGGCACGCATCTTGGACTCCGGGAGGCCGACCAGCTCCCGCCCGTCAAAGCGGATACTGCCCGAAGTGACTTTGCCGTTTCCCGGAAGCAGCCCAATGACCGCCATGGCGGTGGTGGATTTGCCGGATCCGGATTCGCCCACAATCGCCAGGGTTTTCCCGGCACCGAGGCTGAATCCGGCCTTGCGGACCGCCTGCACGGGGCCTTCCATGGTCTGGAAGCCGACGGCGAGATCGGTCACTTCTAGCAGCGGAGATTCAGGGCTGGTTTCAGTCATTTCCATATCCTGCCTTACCAAAGGGTACTTGTGAGGCAACTCTCAGCCGCCTTTACCGGTTTTTTATCATTTAGACTAAGAAATCGACCGATCAGGCAGGGATGGTGCGTCCCGGAGGAGAACCCAGAAGCTGTGACAACATCCGCCACCAGGCGCTCCATCATCAAGGCTTCTGCCGCTGCCGCCGCACTCGTCCTCACCGGATGCACTGCCGCCCGTCCCGACGACGACGCGCCCAGTACCTCTGCCTCCCCGTCGGCCTCCGGCGGGCCTTCGGCTTCTTTCACCTTCGCCACCGCTGCCCGTCCAGCCGGCCTTGATGCCTTCCTGGCAGTGGACACCGAGTCTCACCGCGTGACCCGCCAGGTCCTGGAAACGCTGGTGGGCGTCGACCCGCTGACCTCAGCGCCCGTGCCCCTGCTGGCCCAGGAATGGTCGGCATCAGAGGACGGACGCATCTATGACTTCACGCTTCAGCGCGGTATCACCTTCCACGACGGGGAGGCGCTGACGGCTGAAGCGGTCTGCGCGAACTTCGACCGCTGGTACAAACTTCCCGTCTCGGCGCGGGGCACCGGGGTCCTGGCCTTCCGGTCAGTCTTCAAGGGCTTCTCCGACACGCCCGACCTGTCCGCCTACAAGTCCTGTACGGCCACGGGCGAAAACACCTTCCGGCTGGAACTCAATACCCGGCTGACCGGTCTCATCCCTGCCCTGGCCTCGCCTGAGTTCGGCATCGCTTCGCCGCGTGCCATGGCGGAAGGACGTGCGGACGAGCTGACCGAAGACCGGAACGGCACGCGGCTCTCGGCCTACGCGCAGCATCCGGTCGGCACCGGACCCTTCGTCTTTTCCAGCTGGGTTGAAGACGAGGTCCTGCTGGTGTCCAATCCGGATTACTGGGGCGACCGCGGCCAGATCCAGAACGTCACCTTCCGTACCATCACGAGTCCGGAAAGCCGGCTGCGCGCCCTGCTGAACGGCGAAGTGGACGGCTACGACCTGGTGACGGTCTCCGACGTCGGCGAGCTCGCCCGCGCCGGCATGCAGATCCTGCAGCGTGATCCCTACTCCATCCTCTACCTGGGGATCAACCAGAACTTCCCCGGCCTGGACGAGCCGAAAATGCGCCAGGCCATTGCCCACGCCGTCGACAAGCCTGCCCTGCTGGAGGGACTGTTCCTGAACGGCACCAAATCGGCGAACCAGTTCCTGCCCGAAAAGCTGGGGCTGCGCTCGGACAACGTCACCAATTACGGACACAACCCGGACCGTGCCAAGGAACTGCTCGAAGAAGCCGGGTACGCAGGGGAAGAACTCCCGTTCTATTACCCCCGCAGGGTCACCCGCGCCTACCTTCCCAATCCGGAAAAGGTCTATGCGGAGCTAAGCCGCCAGCTCACCGCTGCCGGCCTGAATATCCGTCCCGTTCCCGTGGAGTGGTCTGACGGCTACCTGGAGCAGGTCTCGAAGAACGGCGACCGCGCCCTGCATCTCTCCGGACTCAGCGGAAGCTACATGGACGCGGACAACTTCGTCGGCACGCTGTTCGGTGCCTACAGCGAAGAGTTCGGTTACGAGGATGCGCAGCTTTTCACGAAGATCGACCGCGCCCGGACGCTGCCGGCTGATGAGGAACGCGCCGACGCCTACCGCTCCATTTCGGACCGGATCTCCACCCGGGTTCCTGCCGTGCCGCTGGCCTTCCCGATTTCCACACTGACCCTCTCGCCCCGCGTGTCCCAGTACCCGACGTCGCCGCTCCTCAACGAGGTCTTCAACAACATCCGCCTCACCGACTAGCGTGGAAGTATCTGCCGGCCAGCCGTCCTTCCTTCACCCTGGCTGCGGCGGACCCGGCACACAATTTTAGTAAGCGCGGCACTGAGGGATACGCTTCTTAGGCTAGCGTCCACGTGACTGGAGATATGAAGTTGACTGCTGAGAGCCCGGCGGAGAAGTCCGCAACCAGAACCGATGTACTGCTGATCGGCGGCGGCATCATGAGCGCGACCCTCGGGGCGTTCCTGAAGCAGCTCGCTCCCGACTGGGACATTTCGCTCTTCGAGCGCATGGACCGCGCCGGCACCGAAAGCTCCGATCCCTGGAACAACGCCGGAACCGGCCACGCAGCGCTGTGCGAGCTGAACTACAGCCCCGCCGGCCCCGACGGCAGCGTAGACCCCGCCAAGGCCATCGGCATCAACGAACAGTTCCAGGTTTCCCGCCAGTTCTGGTCTCACATGGTCGGCCAGGGGCTGATCTCCGGCAGCTTCATCAACCCGCTGCCCCACATGAGCTTTGTCTGGGGCGACGCACACTCTGAATACCTGCGGCGCCGCCATGAGGCGCTGAGCGCCCAGCCGCTGTTCAAGACCATGGAGTTCAGCGAAGACCACGCCCAGATCGCCGAGTGGGCTCCGCTGATCATGCAAGGCCGGGACTCCGGCCAGCGGGTTGCGGCCTCCCGTGTTGCCGGCGGCACCGACGTCGACTTCGGTGCCCTGACCCGGGAACTGGTGAACTACCTCGGCGCGAACGGCGCTGACCTGAACTTCGGCCACGAGGTCACCAATGTGACACGTGCTTCCAACGGGGGGTGGGACGTCACCGTCCGCAACCGCGCCACCCGCGCCAGCCGGACCGTCTCCGCACGGTTCGTGTTCATTGGCGGCGGCGGCGGTGCCCTGCACCTCCTGCAGCGCTCCGGAATTCCGGAAGGAAAGGGCTTCGGCGGGTTCCCCGTCTCCGGCCAGTTCCTGCGTTCCACGGACGAATCGATCATCTCCGCACACAACGCCAAGGTCTACGGACAGGCTTCCGTCGGCGCTCCGCCCATGTCCGTTCCGCACCTGGACACCCGCTTCGTGGACGGCAAGAAGTCGCTGCTGTTCGGTCCGTACGGCGGCTTCTCCCCCAAGTTCCTCAAGAGCGGCTCACTTCTTGACCTGCCGCTCTCGGTACGCCCGCACAACCTTGTTCCGATGCTGGCTGTGGCCAAGGACAACATGTCCCTGGTGAAGTACCTCGTCACCGAGGTCCTGAAGTCCCGCGAAGGCAAGACCAAGGCCCTGCGTGAGTTCTACCCCGAAGCGGTGACGGAAGGCTGGGACCTGATCACCGCCGGACAGCGCGTGCAGGTCATCAAGAAGGACCCGAAGCGCGGCGGCGTCCTGCAGTTCGGCACCGAGCTGATCACGTCCGCGGACGGCAGCATGGGTGCTCTGCTCGGCGCTTCCCCGGGAGCCTCCACCGCCCCGCCGATCATGATCAACCTGATGAAGCGCTGCTTCCCGGCCGAGTTCGCCGGATGGGAATCCAAGATCAAGGAAATGATCCCCGGCTACGGTGCCAAACTGAACGACAACGAGTCGCTGGCCGATGAAATCACGGCCGAGACCAACCGCGTGCTGAAGCTGGGCTAAGTCCAGGACGCTGCCCTGGTGCCCCGGTTCCGTCATTGGACCGGGGCACCAGCTCGTTAACGCTCCCCCGCACGCTTTGCCGCCCCGGTGCCGGGCGCCGCTGCCGCGCACGTATGATGATTTCGTCTACGTAAAAAGGCAGGTAAATGGACCGTCTGGCCAAGCTTTCCCTCTCCAACCGGGCACTCATCGCCCTCATCACAGTTTTTGTGGCGGTCTTCGGCGTGATCTCGCTGAACTCCCTCAAGCAGGAACTCATACCCGCACTGGAATTCCCCCAGATCAGCGTTATCACCGCTCTTCCGGGCGCATCTCCCGAAGTCGTGGACAAGCAGATCAGCGAACCGCTCGAAGCTGCCCTCACTGCGGTCGAGGGACTCGAATCCTCCTCTGCCACGTCGCGCTCCTCGATTTCTGCCATTACCCTGACCTTCGCCTACGGAACCGATCTGGACCGGGCGCGGGGACAGGTGGACCGGGCTATTTCCAACGCCCGCCAGGCGCTGCCGGAGGATACCAATCCGCAGTCCCTTGCCGGCAGCATCAGCGATTTCCCGATCGTCTACCTTGCTGTCTCCAGTGACGAGGACCTCAGCCAGCTCAGCTCCGACCTGCAGCGGCTAACCGTCCCGCGGCTGCAGAAAATCGAGGGCGTGCGCACCGCAGAGGTGACCGGCGGTTCCGAGCGGCACATCGCCATCCAGCCCGACCAGGCAGCACTGGCCGCCCTGGGCGCGACGCCGTCGGACATTTCCGCTGCCCTTGAGAACAGCGGCGCCCTCATCCCCGCCGGCACTGTCGACGAGGACAGCCGCACGCTTTCCATCCAGGTCGGCAGCCCGCTCGACTCACTGGAGAAGATTTCCGCGCTGCCCCTCCAAGCCGAAGGAACGGCACCGGGCTCCGCACCGCCGACCATCGGCGACGTCGCCACCGTGGAGATCACGGAGGATGAACAGACGTCGATCACCCGCACCAACGGCGAGGCCACCCTGGCCATCTCCATCACCAAGACGCCGGCCGGGGACACCGTGGGCATTTCCCACGAGGTACTGGACCTGCTGCCCTCGCTGCAGGACGAACTCGGAAACGGCGCAAAGTTCACGGTGATCTTCGACCAGGCACCGTTCATTGAGAAGTCCATTTCCGATCTCACCACCGAGGGCCTGCTTGGCCTCGGCTTCGCCGTGCTGGTGATCCTGGTCTTCCTGCTCTCGGTCCGGTCCACGCTGGTGACGGCCGTTTCGATTCCGCTGTCCCTGCTCGTGACCTTCATTGGCCTGCTGGCGTTTGGCTACTCCCTGAACATCCTGACGCTGGGCGCCCTGACCATCGCGATTGGCCGGGTGGTGGACGACTCCATTGTGGTCATCGAGAACATCAAGCGGCACCTGGGCTACGGGGAAGCGAAACGGACGGCAATCCTCACCGCTGTCCGTGAAGTTGCCGGCGCCATCACGGCTTCCACCCTGACCACCGTGGCGGTCTTCGCTCCGATCGCCTTGGTTGGCGGCCTGGCCGGGGAACTGTTCCGGCCGTTCGCGGTGACCACGTCGCTGGCGCTGCTGGCCTCGCTGCTGGTCTCCCTGACCATCGTGCCGGTGCTGGCGTACTGGTTCCTGAAGTCGCCGAAGCCGGTCAGCGATCCGGATGCCTACCGTGCGGAAGCGGAACAGCGTGAACAGTCCACGTTCCTGCAGCGCGGGTACCTGCCCGTCCTCCGCGGCACCCAGCGCCATCCCGTGTACACCCTGCTGGCCGGTGTCCTGATCCTCGGCGGAACGGCGGCGCTGACCCCGCTGCTGCAGACCAACCTCCTCGGGGACACCGGACAGAACACGTTCAGCGTCCGCCAGGAGCTTCCACCGGGCAGCTCACTGCAGACCACCTCCGAAGCCGCCGCCGCCGTCGAAGAGGTCCTCTCCGGCACCGAGGGCGTCAAGGACGTCCAGGTGACCATGGGCACCTCCACCTCCGGTATCGCCGCATTCAGTGCCGGCGGCGCCTCGGTAGCGAACTTCACCGTGATCACCGACCAGGACGTGGACCAGGTTGAACTGCGCGAGACGGTCCGCAAGGAGCTCGAAGATCTCGGGGACGACGCCGGTACGGTGACCCTGGGCACCCAGGGCGGCGGCTTCGGCACTTCCAACACCGTGGACATCGAAATCTCGGCCGGAGATCCGGCAGAGCTGCAGCCGGCAACGGAGGCACTGGTCGAGGCCATGTCCGACCTGCCGGGGGTTTCGGAGGCAACGTCGAACCTGGCGTCCTCTGAACCTGTCGTCCAGGTTTCCATCGACCGGGCCAAGGCTGTGTCCGCCGGGCTGGATGAGCAGCAGGTCGCGGGAATCCTGGCTTCTACCCTGAGCCCGCTCCCGGCAGGCACCGTCCGCCTGGGCACTGATGATTTCCCGGTCCTGATCGGCGAAGGCACCGAAGTCGCCACCGTCGAACAGCTGGCGGCCATCCCGGTCCCGACGGCGGCCGGTCCCGTGCCGCTCAGCGAGCTGGCGGTCGTGGAAGAAGTCGCCGTCCCCACCTCGGTGTCTTCCTCCGGCGGAGAACGCACCGCCGTCGTCTCCGTGACTCCTGCCGGGGACAACCTCGGCGGAGCGATTACCGAAGTCCAGGCAGAACTGGCAACTGTGGACCTGCCAGCCTCCGTGACGGCAACGCTCAGCGGTGCAGCCACCCAGCAGAACGAGTCCTTTACCCAGCTGGGCTGGGCGCTGCTGGCTGCCATCGCAATCGTCTATGTGATCATGGTCGCGACGTTCAAGTCCCTGATCCAGCCGCTGATCCTCCTGGTCTCGGTGCCGTTCGCGGCAACAGGCGCGATCGTGCTGCTGCTCGTGGCCAACGTGCCGCTGGGGCTTCCGTCCCTGGTCGGGATGCTGATGCTGGTGGGCATTGTGGTCACCAACGCAATCGTGCTGGTGGACCTGATCAACCAGTACCGGCGCCCGGACGGCAGCCGCCCCGGCATGAGGGTGCAGGATGCCATTGTCCGCGGTGCCAGGCAGCGGCTGCGGCCGATCCTGATGACGGCTCTGGCCACGATCTTCGCCCTGACACCCATGGCTTTGGGCGTCACCGGGGAAGGCGGATTCATCTCCCGGCCGCTGGCGATCGTGGTGGTGGGCGGACTGGTCAGTTCCACCCTGCTCACCCTGGTCCTGGTACCTGTGCTGTACCAGCTCGTTGAGGGACCGCGGGAACGCCGTGCGCTGGCACGGGAGGAAGCTGCCCGTCAGGAAGCTGCCTGATCCACCCCTGCACAAAGACCCGTTCACCATACCGGCGGGCGGGTCTTTTGCTGGGCGGAATGAAATGCCGGAAGCGTCTGTTGTACCCTGACATTAGATGCAAATGCATATACCCTCAGGGAGGCACACCATGCAGATCGGCGTATTCAGCGTCAGCGACATCACCCGCGATCCGGTAACCGGACGGATGCCCACGGAAGGTGAGCGTATCAAGTCCGCCGTCGCCATCGCGCGGAAGGTCGAAGAGATTGGCATGGATGTCTACGCGACCGGCGAGCACCACAACCCGCCGTTCTACGCTTCATCCCCCACCACCCTCCTGGGCTACATCGCGGCGCAGACGGAACGGATCATCCTCTCCACGGCCACCACCCTGATCACCACCAACGATCCGGTGAAGATCGCCGAGGACTTCGCGATGCTCCAGCACCTCTCTGACGGCCGCACGGACCTCGTCCTGGGCCGGGGAAACACGGCTCCCGTCTATCCCTGGTTTGGCAAGAACGGCCAGGACTCGGTCGAACTGACGGTGGAGAACTACAACCTGCTGCGCCAGCTCTGGGACAAGGAGAGCGTCAATTGGGAGGGCAAGTTCCGCACGCCGCTGCACAACTTCACCGCCACGCCCCGCCCGCTCGACGGCGTCGCACCGTTTGTCTGGCACGGTTCCATCCGCACACCCCAGGTGGCGGAAATCGCCGCTTACTTCGGCGACGGATTCTTCGCCAACAATATTTTCTGGCCGAAGGAACACTACATGCAGCTCATCGGTCTCTACCGTGAGCGCTACGAACATTACGGCCACGGCGCGGCTGACCAGGCGATCGTGGGCCTGGGCGGGCAGTTCTTCATGCGCAGGAACTCACAGGATGCCGTGAACGAGTTCCGGCCGTACTTCGACAACGCGCCGGTCTACGGCCACGGCCCGTCCATGGAGGAGTTCACCGCGCAGACGCCCCTCACCGTGGGCAGCCCCCAGGAGGTCCTGGAAAAGACACTGACCTTCCAGGAGTACTTCGGGGACTACCAGCGCCAGCTCTTCCTCATCGACCATGCAGGCCTGCCGCTGAAGACCGTCCTGGAACAGCTGGACCTCTTCGGTGAGCATGTCCTGCCCGAACTGCGCAAGGAACTGGATTCCAGGCGCCCGGCGCACGTACCCGACGGGCCCACCCACGCTGCACGGGTCGCGGCACGCGCGCAGGCCGCGTCCGGCACCACGCCCGCCGCATCTTCAGTAGGCTAATGGAATGAGTTCCGAGACCAGCGGGGTGTCCCCCCTCAAACAGACAGCCGAAACCTGGGAATCCCTCTTCCGTGCCCAGGTGAGTGTCATGCGCCGGCTGCAGCGGGACCCCGAGTTCAAGGAACTGACCATGCGGGAGTACGACGTGCTGTTCAACCTCAGCCGCTGCCCCACCGGCTGGACCAGGCTGAACGAGCTCAACGAGCACCTTCTCATCAGCCAGCCCAGCCTGAGCAGGATGATGGACCGGCTGGAGAACAAGGGCCTGGTACAGCGGCGTCCGGCCCTGAACGACCAGCGCGGAGTGGAACTTTCCCTGACGGATGAGGGCCGGGCAGTGCAGAAGCGGCTCGGCAGGATCCACGTCCGCGGAATCCATGAACTGCTCGCTCCTTCGCTGAGCCCGGAGGAGCTCGTCCAGCTGAAGGCGCTGACGGACAAACTGCTGGCGGGCCTCCAGCCCGAGGCGAAGTCAAACCAGGCCTGAGACGGCCGCGGGGGCCCGGGGGGCCCCCCCCCCGCGGCCCCCGCTGTCCGTTCCCCCCGCTAGCGCGAATTCTCCCCCGGGGCAGGAAGAGTGCCTTCGGCCAGTCCCGGAACCAGCGGCGCGTCGGCAAAGGCGAGCCGGGGCACCAGCAGCAGGGCTGCGGCAGCAGCGAAGGCCGTGACGGAACAGACCGTCCATACCGTCAGATAGCCCGCCAAGGGAGCTGCCGTCGCGGTCCCCGTGACCCCGCCCAGCGACTCCCCCGCCGCGCTGAGCAGTGCAATGCCGAAGACGGCGGAGGCGAAGGACCCGCCGATCGTCTTGGTGGTGTTCGTCAATCCAGTGGCCATGCCCGTGCGGTTCAGCGGTGCTGCGGCTGCAGCGGCAGACGGCAGCGCCGCGACCAGTGCGCCGGAGCCAAGTCCCGCGACGACCATGTTGGCCAGGGTCTGGGGAAGGGAATCGTGGAAGGGCAGGAATAACCCGTAGCCGATGCCGACCACCGCAGCAGCACCGCTCAGCGTGATCCGCGGCGTCGTCAGCCGTGCCGCCAGCGGAAAGAGCAGGGCGCCGCCGAGCACGGCAAGCACGTAGGCACCGATAATCAGGGACACCGAGCCTGCCTCGAGTCCCAGCCCGTACCCGTGCACTTCGCGGTCGGTCCGGGCGAAGGTTGACATGGGCGCCTGTGCCCCCAGCACCGAAATGCCGAAGAGTCCTGCGGTGAGCTGCACCGGCCACATGGACGGGGAGCGAAGCATTCGGATGTCCACCAGCGGTTCGTCAATCCGCAGCTGGTAGCGCACAAAAGGCACAAAGGCTGCCAGGCCCGCCAGCAGCACCAGCCAGACCCACCAGGTGCCTGCTCCGTTAATGCGCAGGAAGGTCAGTCCGGAGGTGAGCAGCAGCAGGCCCACCGCCAGGAGGGCGAACCCCTTGATGTCCACCGCGCCGCCGGCACGGAGCGCGGATTCCGGCACCCCGAACCACACCGCCAAGATGCACAGTGTTGCGGCAGCTGCAGGGACCATCAGCGTCAGCTGGAGGTTCCCGCCGAAGACTCCGACCAGGGCACCGGCCGCAAGGGCTCCGGCAATCACGCCGAACTGGAGGCCACCGACCAGCAGGCCGGCAGCTTTGCGGGTCAGCGCCGCACGGTCTGGTTTCGAAGCCACCCGGGCAAAAATGAGCGCGATCTCCAGGGGCAGCCACACCACGTAGAAGCCCTGCAGCGACCAGGCCACGAGGAACGTCCAGAAGTCCGGTGCGAACGCCACGCCCCAGGAAGCCGCGGCAGTCAGTACGGTGGAAACCAGCAGGATCCGTTTGTGCCCGTAGATGTCACCCAGCCTGGCCAGGACCGGTACGGCCAGCGCGCTGAACATCAGCTGGGCTGCCTCGAACCAGTTCACGTCGCCGTCGGCGATTCCGAGGTTGCGGGCAACGTCGGTGAGGATGGGCGTGTAATACCCCTGCAGGATGCCGCTGGTGATTTCGACCAGAAACAGGAAGAGGACGATGGGCCCCAGGGCACGCATCAGGAAGCCGCTTCCAGGTGCTGCAGCAGGTGCCGGTAGAACTGGATGCCTTCATCGAAGGCCCGTACCGCCAGTTTCTCGTTATCCGCGTGAATCGACGCCCGGGACGCCTTGTCCATCCGGAACGGGGCAAACCGGTAGACGGCCTTGCAGATGCCGCTGAACCGGCGGGAATCGGTGCCGCCCATCATGATGTACGGTGCCGCGATCGCGTCCGGAAATACCTCGCCGATGGCTTCTTCCAAGGCGGCGAACTGGGCGTTGGCTGTGGAAGAGACCGGCGAAGGTTCGGTCCCCTCCACGACCCGCAGCACCACCTTCGGGTCCCGGATGATTTTCCGCATCCGGTCCAGGACGGACTCGATGCTCTCTCCCGGCGCGATCCGGACATTGGCGACGGCGCTGGCCCGGGTGGCGAGCACGTTGGTGGCCTTGGAACCCTGCAGCATGGTCACGGCGGCAGTGGTGCGGGTCATGGCGTTCGGTTCGCCGCCCAGCGCACCGAAAACACGGGTCAGCGGCAGTGCCAGGCCGCCGGCGCGGGCGAAGATGAGCGCCGGGAAACGGGAAGCCCCGGCTGCCAGGCGGCCCAGCATTTCGACGGTGACCGGATGCAGCGACGCGGGAAAAGGCCTGCTGTCCAGCCGGACGACGGCGCGGGCCAGCCGGGCCGTCGCGCCGCCCCGGTTGGGTGTGGAGGCATGGCCTCCCGGATCATTCACTGAGAGTTCGACGTCGAGGATCCCCTTTTCGGATACCCCGATCACCGCGACCGGCCGGCTGACAAACGGGAACGCCTGTCCGGCGACGGCGCCGCCTTCGTCCAGCACGAGCCAGGGGCGGATGCCGCGTTCCTCCAGTACCCGGGCGATCTCAGCCGCGGTGTCACCCGCTGTCTCTTCGTTGTCACCGAAGGACAGGTAGACGGTCCGCTCAGGTACGAACCCTTCGGCGAGCAGCGTTTCCACGGCTTCCATGATCGCCGCCAGTGATCCTTTGTCATCCAGCGCCCCGCGGCCGTGGATGAACCCGCCTGCGATGACGCCGCCAAACGGCGGATGGTCCCAGGTACTGCCGTCCTCCACGGGGACAACGTCATAGTGCGCCATCAGCACCACAGGTTCTTCGTCCCGGCGCCCCTGCCACCGGAAGAGCAGGCCCCCGCGGATATGTTCCAGGGACAGGCCCGCGTGGACACGAGGAAAAAGTGCGGTCAGTTCGCTGCGGAACCGCTCGAACTCCGCTGTCTCCACTTCTCCGGGTTCCCGGGAGGAGACGGTGCGGCAGGTGATCAGCCGGGCCAGCTTGGGTGCCGCGGCTTCGCCGAGCGACTGGTGCGGCACGGCGGCGGAAGGAGTGCTCGTATGCATGGCATGAGTGTAGGGGCGGCGGAGTCCCGATTCGGTATGCTTCGCGATGCTACGACGGCGTGTTCAGCTGCAGCTCCCTGACCCGGCGGACGCCGGTGACCAGCGCGCGGGCAGCCATGGTGACTTCGTTCTCCCGGACCGAGGGACCGAAAGAGAGGCGCACCGCAGACTGGGCTGCTTCACGGTCCACGCCCATCGCCGTGAGGACGGGGGACGGCTCGTCGGATCCCGCCGCGCAGGCCGATCCCGAGGAGCAGAGCACCCCGGCCCGTTCAGCCTCCAGCAGGACTGCTTCACCGCTGGTTCCCGGGAAGCAAAAGGATGCATGGCCGGGAAGGCGTTCGGTACGGTGGCCGGTCAGGACCGCTCCGGGCACCTGGTCCAGGACGGCGCCGATCAGGTAATCACGCAATCCGCGGGCACGTTCGGCAACGGCGTCACGCTCACGGTCCGCGAGCGCCAGCGCTGTAGCCACGGCAACGGCGCCGGCCACGTTTTCGGTGCCCGAACGGCGCCCGCGTTCCTGTCCCCCGCCGTGGAGGAGGGGCTCAAGCGGCAGCACTCCCCTGACGTACAGCAGCCCGCAGCCTTTGGGTGCTCCGAGCTTGTGCCCGGAGACGCTCATGGCGTCGATCCCTGTTCCGTCCACGGACAGCGGCAGCCAGCCGGCTGCCTGCACCGCGTCGGTGTGGAACGGGATGCCGCGTTCCCGGCAGGCCTGGGCAATCTCCGTGATGGGCTGCACGGTACCTACCTCGTTATTGGCCGCCATGACCGTGCACAGCGTGGTCTCGTGCGTCAGGGCGGCCACGGCGTCAGCCGGGTCCACGCGGCCGTCCGCATCCACGGGGAGCAGGGTGATCCGGAACCCGTGGTGCCGGGCCAGGTAGGCAAGGGATTCCAGCACCGCGGGATGCTCGACGGCGCTGGAGACGATGTGCCGTCCCTGCGGGGCAGCAAGGGCCAGCCCTTTGACGGCGAGGTTGTCGGCCTCCGTTCCACCCGAGGTGAAGACGATGTCCCCGGGACGGCAGCCCAGCACCTGCGCGGCGGTCTGCCGGGCATAGTCCAGCGCCCGTGCAGCCGCCTCACCGGCGGAGTGCCGGCTCGACGGATTCCCGAAGTCACTGGTGTACAGCGGACCGATGGCTTCCAGTACTTCCCGGCGGACCGGGGCCGTGGCTGCGGCGTCGAAGTAGATCATTTTCCTGCTGCCCCTTCCTGTGGGCCGGCGCTGTCCGCACGGATGTCCAGTCCCAGGTCGAGCGCGCGGACGCTGTGCGTCAGGGCACCGGCAGAAATGAGATCGACGCCGGTTGCTGCAATGGCTGCAACCGTGTCCAGCCGAACGTTGCCGCTGGCCTCTACCAGGGCCCGGCCAGCCACCAGCTCAACGCCGCTGCGCAGGTCTTCGAGCGAGAAATTATCCAGCAGGACGGTATCCGCTCCGCCTGACAGGACAGGCTCAATCTGGTCGATCCGGTCCACCTCCACCTCGAAATGCACGGTGTGCGGCAGTCGCGCTTTAGCCTGCCGCAGGGCGGCGGAGAGATCTTCCGGGGATCCGCCCAGCACGGCCAGGTGGTTGTCTTTCGCCATGACCGCGTCCGACAGGTTTTCTCGGTGGTTGAATCCGCCTCCGCAGCGCACTGCGTACCGTTCCAGCGCCCGCAGCCCGGGTGTGGTCTTCCGGGTGTCGGTGATCCGCGCCTTGGTCCCCCGGGCCTGCGCCGCGAAACGTGCCGTCATGGTGGCAATTCCCGACAGCCGCTGAGCCAGGTTCAGTGCCACCCGTTCAGCCGTCAGCACTGCCCGGGCGGGACCGCTGATCTCTGCCAGGAGGCCGCCTGCGTCGAACCGTTCGCCGTCGCGTACCAGCAGCAGCACGGAGACCTGGTCGCTGACCTGGCCGAACGCCGCCTGGATGACCTGTGCTCCGCAGAAGATTCCCTCCTCCCGGGCCGTCAGGAATGCCGTGGCGGCCCTCTCCTCCGGGATCAGGACCTGGGAGGTGAGATCGCCCCGCGGCGCGTCTTCGGCGAGCGCAGCGGCAACTGCCCGCTCGACCGCAGCATCGGACAGGGGCAGGGGGTGCTCCGCTGCAACCATGGGAAGGGATTCCGCGCCATCGAAGACGCTGCTGCCGATCGCAGCTGTCACGGCCGGACCGCCAGCATCCGTTCAAGCGCCGTCAGTGCGTCGCGTGCCACCGCGCCGTCCACGCTGATCCTGTTCAGGGTTTCTCCCCTGACCAGGCCCTCAAGCACCCAGGCAAGATATCCGGGGTGAATCCGGTACATGGTCGAGCAGGGACAGATCACCGGGTCCAGGCAGAAAATCCTGTGCTGCGGATATTGCGCGGCCAGCCGGTTGACCATATTGATTTCGGTGCCGACGGCGAACACGCTGCCCGGTTCAGCGGCAGCAATGGCTTTCTGGATGTAGTCGGTGGAGCCGGACTCGTCTGCCGCGTCCACCACGGGCATGGGGCATTCGGGGTGAACGATGACCCGCACACCCGGGTATTCCGCCCGGGCCCTGGCGATCTGCTCCACGGTGAACCGCTTATGAACGGAGCAGAATCCGTTCCAGAGCAGGACTTTCGCCCGTTCCAGGACCTCAGGGGTGTTGCCGCCCAGGGGCAGCCGCGGATTCCACAGCGGCATGGCATCGAGTCCGATGCCCATGGCCTTGGCGGTGTTGCGCCCCAAGTGCTGGTCCGGGAAGAACAGTACGCGCCGGCCCCGCTCAAACGCCCACTCCAGGACCGCAGCAGCATTTGATGACGTGCACACAATGCCGCCGTTGCGGCCGCAGAACGCTTTGAGGGCGGCGGACGAATTCATGTAGGTCACCGGGATGACCGGCAGCAGGCCCCCGGCATCCGGCATGTCGCCGTAGACTCTCCGCAGCTGCTCCCAGCACTCCTCAACAGAATCGGCGTCGGCCATGTCCGCCATTGAACACCCGGCAGCGAGGTTGGGCAGCAGGACGGCCTGCTCCGGCCCGGAGAGCATGTCCGCCGTCTCCGCCATGAAGTGGACACCGCAGAAAATGATGGCCTCGGCCTCCGGGCGTTCCCTTGCTGCACGCGCCAGCTGAAATGAATCCCCCACAAAATCGGCATGGCGCACAACCTCGTCCCGCTGGTAAAAGTGGCCAAGAATGACCGCCCTGCTGCCCAGCTCCCGCTTCGCGGCGGTGATCCGCTGCTCCAGTTCCGCATCCGTGGCGTCGCGGTATTCCTGTGGAAGCTCTCCCTGCCGGGGCATGCTGCCGG
The DNA here is from genome assembly GCF_049311065.1 of Arthrobacter sp. 7Tela_A1. NCBI lineage: Bacteria > Bacillati > Actinomycetota > Actinomycetes > Micrococcales > Micrococcaceae > Arthrobacter > Arthrobacter sp. 7Tela_A1. The sequence goes on from NZ_JAXIOO010000048.1 coordinate 18,481, forward strand.
GAACCGCATCTGCCAGTGAAGCACCGGGACCGTACCCGGGCACGGGGTCGAAGCTCCAGGGCGGTGCCGCCAGGTCCGGTGTGCAGGTGGACGGCGCGGATTCCGGGCGTTCGGCAAGCAGGGTGATGGCAGCAGCCACGCTTCGCTGCGCGGCGCTTGGTTCGGGATTCATGTCAGCTCCGGGGCTCGGGACGCGGGTTGGCGTCGGTCTGGGGAACAGGTCCGGTGTAGCGGTAGAGCCGCGGGGGCCGGTGGCGCCCGCCCTGCAGGTATTCGCTGGTGGGCTCGATGTGCGGGCTGGCCAGCAGCTGCCGCCGGAAATTCGCGGGATCCAGTTCCCCGCCCAGTACTGCCTCATAGACGTCCCGCACCTGGGCGAGCGTGAACCGCTCACCGAGGAAGGCATAGGCAACCGTGCCGTACTCCATCTTGCTGCGCAGCCGCCAGAGCGCGTACTCCACGATTTGGTTGTGGTCGAAGGCCAGGGTACCCACCCCGTCGGCACGGAACCAGGCAACGTTTTCGTCCTGCCGGGCCAGGGCCGCTTCGTCGGGCTGGACCAGTGCCCAGTACACAATCGACACCACTCGAGGGGACGGCGAACGGTCCGGGCCGCCAAAGGCGTAGAGCTGCTCCAGGTAGCGGGGCTCAAGTGCGGTGGTTTCCCTCAGGTTCCGCGCAGCGGCGTCCTGGAGTGATTCGGTGGGCCGCAGCGGCCCGCCCGGAAGGGCCCATAAATCCAGGTACGGCTGGCGGATCCGGCGGACCAGCGGCAGCCAGAGCGTCAGTTTCCCGGAGTCCGGGTCCGGGCGCAGCGCGAAGATCACAGTGGAGATCGCCAGCGACGGCGGTTCCAGCTCCCGTTCGGAGACATTGGCGTATTTGGGACTCATCCGGAGGACCGGCAACCTTTCCGTGTGCGCTGTGCCAGTGACAGTCAGCACGTTTGTAACGGTCACTGTGACTATAACTCATGCCGGACCCATCAGCAGTGGACAGCGGGGGGACGTTACGCGCTTTGCGTCGAGTCCGGCGCCTGCGTCCCCGCCGCGGCATGGAGCAGCGGCAGCATCCTGCCTTCAAAATGCGTGTTGAGCACGATCACCGATGAACTCCGCAGAACTGTTCCGGTGGCCACCATGGAATCAATGACGCGCTGCAGGTCCGAATTGGAGCGGGCCACCACGCGCGCGATCAGGTCGCTTTCTCCGGACACGGTGTGCGCTTCCTGGATCTCCGGAATTTCGGCGAGCGCTGCCACCACTGCGTCGTGTCCCATATCCTGCCGGATGGTGAGCGAACAGTAGGCAATGACGTCGTACCCCAGCGCCGCCGGGTCCACCCGCGGCCCCCAGCCGGCGATCACGCCGTTGCGCTGCATCCGGTCCAGCCTGGCCTGCACGGTGGCACGTGCAACCTGAAGTTTGCGGGACGCTTCCAGGACTGACATCCGGGGATCGTCGGTGAACAGCGAAACGATGCGGGCGTCTAGCTGGTCAGTCGGCATGGCAGCCTTTCCACGAAAAACCGGGACCCGGTGAACACCCGGGAGCAAACGGCGGACTCTGCCGCCTTCGTGGGGAACTCTATCGCCCGGGCTGCCGCCCGTCCGGACACGCCACGAAGCCATTGTCCCGGAAAGCGACGGTGAAATCGTGCACCCCCACCTTCCTACGCAGATATCGTAGCCAATTTGTCTAGGTAATCGGGTGAGTGACGTGGCGATATGTACACTGTGCTCACTCAAAGGCGGTCGAATTGCTTCATCGCGTGACGCCCGTTACGTTTTGTCCATGGACCTAGACATCACGAGCATCCCCGAGCTCACACATGAGGAACTGCGCCGGCTGTACCAGCTGGTGGATGCCACACGGGAGCTGGACCTGGCCGCGGTCGCCTGGCAGCGCCAGGGCATCATCCCGGGCTACGCCCCCGAACTGGGTCAGGAAGCTGCCCAGGTGGGCAGCGCCTTCGCCATGGACACAGCCCGGGATTTCCTGTTCCCCACCTACCGCGAAATGGGTGTGGCTCTGGCACTGGGAGTGGACATGGTCGAGTACATGTCCACCCACAAGGCAAGTTGGCATGGTGGCCTGTACAACCCGGTTAGCACCGCCCTTGCTCCGATCCAGGCTGTTGTCGGAGGCTCCGTGCTCCACGCCGTTGGATGGGCCCACGGACAGCGCCTGTCTGCTGCACCTGGTTCCGAGCTGCCCGCCGCCATGACCTATTTCGGTGACGGCGCCAGCTCCCAGGGTGATGTGCACGAGGCGATGAATTTTGCCGGCGTCCTGAAGGCCCCGGTCATCTTCTTCGTCCAGAACAACGGCTGGGCCATCTCACTGCCCACGCAGGACCAGGTTGCCGGCGGCACCGTTGCCGCCCGCGCCGCGGGCTACGGGATGCCCTCCGTGACCGTCGACGGAAATGACGCACCCGCCGTCGTACGCGCCACCCGTGCTGCCCTGGCCCACGTGAGGGCAGGCAATGGCCCGGTACTCATCGAGGCCATGACCTACCGCCGGGGGCCCCACTCCACCAGTGACGACCCGGGACGCTACCGCAGCCTCGATGAGGAACGCCGAGATGCCGGCGCAGATCCCGTAGCCCGCCTTGCGGCACTCCTGCTGGAGAACGGCGCCGCTGACCAGGCGTTCCTGGACGCGTCCCGCAGCGGGGCCAAGGCACATGCCGAGAAGGTCCGCGAAGGGGTCCAGGCCCTGGAACCGCGTCCCGGCCGGGAAATGTTCGACTTTGTCTTCGCTGAACCCACTGACACCCTGAAAGCCCAGGCCCGTGCCTGGCGGGAGGAATCCGAGCATGTCTAGCCAACTGACTGAAGGAATCCGGCCCATGGACGATGCCATCCCCGGCTCCCCCGCTGCAGAAACGATCTCGATGCAGGCTGCCCTGAACCGGGCCCTCGCGGAGATCCTTGCCGAAGACGAAAAAACTGTCGTCCTCGGCGAAGACGTGGGGCGCCTCGGCGGGGTCTTCCGCATCACCGACGGCCTGCAGAAGCGGTTCGGAGCCGAACGCGTCTTCGACACACCGCTGGCCGAGTCGGGAATCCTGGGGATGTCGGTGGGACTGGCCATGGCCGGCTACCATCCGATCCCCGAGGTCCAGTTCGACGGCTTCGCCTATCCTGCGGTCAACCAGATCATTACCCAGCTGGCCCGGATGAACTACCGCAGCCGCGGAACCATGCCGATGCCCGTCACTCTCCGCGTGCCCAGCTTTGGCGGAATCCGCGCACCTGAACATCACGGCGAGTCGCTTGAGGCGCTCTTCGCGCACGTGCCGGGACTGAAGGTTGTTTCACCATCCAATCCGCACGACGCCTACCACCTGCTCAAACACTCGGCCCGCCAGCCGGATCCGGTGATCTTCATGGAACCGAAGTCCCGCTACTGGCAGAAGGACACGGTCGACTTCGCCGACGCGGGTTCCCCGCTGGGCTCCAAGGTTGTGCGCCCGGGGCGGCACCTGACCCTGGTTGCCTGGGGTGCCATGGTGGCGCGCTGCCTGCAAGTCGCTGAGCTCGCAGCCGAAGACGGCATCGAGATTGAGGTGCTGGACCTGCGCTGGCTCAAGCCGATCGACGCCGCCGGGCTGGCCGCGTCAGTGTCCCGCACCCGGCGGGCAGTAGTCGTCCACGAAGCCCCGCTTACCGCCGGACTGGGCGCCGAAGTCGCCGCGCTCATCACGCAGCACTGCTTTGACACACTGCGGGCACCGGTGGAACGGGTCACGGGATTCGACGTACCGTATCCCTCAGGTGATCTCGAAGACGAATACATCCCGAACGTTGACCGGATCCTTTTCGGGATCCAGCGAGTATTGGAGTACCGGCGTGGCTGAACTTTCTTTTCCCCTCCCAGACCTGGGTGAAGGCCTGATCGAGGCAACAATCCTGGAGTGGCTCGTCTCCCCCGGTGACCAGGTAGAGCGCAACCAGCCCCTGGTCGAAGTGGAGACCTCCAAGTCTGCCGTGGAGCTCCCCTCCCCGCAGGCCGGAATCGTGGCCCGAATCTACGGAGACCCGGGCGAAAAGATCAATGTCGGCGAACCCCTAGTTGTTTTCGAGGTTCCCGATGACACGGCCGGGATTGTTGGAACCGTGCCACAGGAGGCTCCGGCCCGCCGCCGGGTCCGCCTCTCCGCCGTCCTGGACGAAGACTAGGATCCATGGAGGTCCTTGAGGGCACCGAGCCCGTGCTGTCCACCGAAATCTACGAACCCGTGAGCGACGCCGGGCTGCGTCCCGTACTGCTGCTCCACGGTTTCGCTTCATCAGCGGAAATGAACTGGGTTTCCACCGGTTGGATCCGGGCACTCACCGAGGCCGGGCGCCGGGTGATCGCCGTCGACCTCCCGGGCCATGGGCGCAGCACCTCGCCGGCCGGACGCGAGCACTACTATCCCAGCCGGATCCGCAGCCGGATCCTGGATGTGCTCAAGGATGCCGGGGTCCGTCCACTGGAACCGGGCGACCAGTCATCGGGCGTGGACATCGTGGGCTACTCGCTGGGCTCGCGCCTCGCGTGGGAGTTTGGTGCAGAGGCGCCGGAACTGGTGCACCGAATGGTCTTGGGCGGCCCGGGCTCCGGTGATCCGCTGGCGGAGTTCGACCTTGACGGCGCCCGGCAGGAGCTGGCCGGCGGCCCACCGCTCGCGGACCCTGTCAGTGCCGACCTGCTCAGGATGGCAACCATTGTTCCCTCCAATGACCTGGAGGCCTTGTTCACGCTGATCGAGGCGATCAAGGAGGAGCCGTTCCGCCCTGCCGCCGCAGTTCCGGCGATGCCCCTGCTGCTGGTTGCGGGTGAGAACGATGAGCTCGCTGCTTCCGCCCCGGAGTTGGCTGAACTGAACGGACGCTCGGATCTGCTGCTTCTTCCAGGCCGGCGGCACGCCAACGCGGTGACCTCACGGGCTTTCAAGAGCTCGGCCGTGGATTTCCTCTCCCAGGCGGCACCGCTTCCCTGAGGGTTCGGTCAAGACTTGGTTAAGGCGGCCCAAAAACGCCTCGGGCAGGTGCAGGTAACCGGTAAGATCAGATTGTCAGTACACTGAAACTGATCATAAGTGTGCTTGGCAATATTTCTGGCGACGGTTCGAGCGACTGAATTCGCTTACCGGGGATATTGTGTGAACATCGCCCGGCCATTTCCCTGCAGCTCAACCTATAAGTGAGGATGCCCTTGGACCTATTCCTGGGCCAGCGCTACCGGACCACCGATCTCATCGGAACGGGCGGCGCTGCTTCTGTGCTCCGGGCGACGGATGAGAACCTGGGCCGCGAAGTCGCAGTCAAGATTTTCCGTCCCTCCGTCCAGGAGGACGACGCTTACCGCCGCCAGCACACAGAGACCCTGCTGCTGGCGACACTGAACCACCCGGGGCTGGTCACGCTGCTCGACGCAGGCCTGCACCACGACGAGGACGGCAACGTCCTGAACTACATCGTGATGGAACTTGTCGACGGCCCTGACCTGCGCCGTACTTTGAAGTCCGGGCCGTTGCCGGCAGTCGCGGTTGCCTCCCTGGGAGCTGACCTGGCCGATGCGCTGGCGTACATCCATTCCCAGGGCGTCATCCACCGGGACGTCAAACCGGCCAACATCCTGCTCTATCCGCAGGGCGAACTTGATTCGCGGCTCTATCCCAAGCTGACGGACTTCGGCATCGCCAGGTTCGTCGAGGCTACGGTCGCCACAGCCCACGGAGCCACCATAGGCACCGCGAACTACCTCAGCCCCGAACAGGCACAAGGCGGGAATGTCCAGCCTTCAACCGACATCTATTCGCTCGGCCTGGTGCTGCTTGAAGCGCTTACCGGCGAAAAAGCCTTCCCCGGACCGATTGTGGAAGCTGCCGTCGCGCGGCTGCTCCGCGATCCGCACATCCCCGATGAGCTTGGGGAGGACTGGGTACAACTGCTCCGCTCAATGACAGCACGCCTTCCCGATACCCGGCCCGCCGCCCACGAGGCAGCAGCCGCACTGCGATTGCTGGCCCTGGAGCCGGAGTCGGTCCCGGCCGTCAGCGGCCATTCAGCAGCAGAGGAAGAGGAAGTGACAACCGGCGGCGTGACGACCGGCAACATCTACATTCCGCTGCCGCCGGCTCACGCACCCACACTGCCCTAGCTGCCGGAGGCGGGGACGGTCAGGATTCCCCGGCCGCGTCCGGGTCCTCTTCGGGCTCGAAGTTTGATGCCTCGTCAGTGCTGCCGGCGGCCACACCGTCACCGGAAGCCGGAATGGTCCCTTCCGGACCGGCTCCGCCGTCTTTTTTCTGCTCGTCCGGATTTTCCTTGCCCTCATCCGTCATGGCTGTCCCTTCCTTGGCTTCAAGTAGCTTGCTACGCGAACCTGCGCCGCGGGGCTCTTCCGCCACCCCCGGTTTTGGCTCCTCACCCGATACTAGGTCAACCTGCCTGAACTAAACAGGGACGCGGCTTTCTCCGCCTGGGCGAAGAA